>NZ_JAKJSJ010000106.1:0-10505 GCF_050336715.1 Photobacterium makurazakiensis | reverse complement strand
GTTTATATCAATTAGGTATAAATACAAGATTATTGTTTTTTTCACATTGAGTTAAAGAATTATGGTTGTAGAGTCTGAAGGTTATCACGCGCTGATCGAATATTTTACCGAACACTTATCACTGTTTGAAAGAGCAGAAAGTGAAGGTTGCCAAGAGACAGTGGAAGATGTAGTTACCGATATGATTGCGACGAATTTAATGACAGTTTTTTCTCAGAATCCGGATTTAGAGTCTGACTTTCGCTTTAAATTGATGCAAGAAGCAGATGCAGTCATGGCTGATCTTACTGAAGTACTTGCAGGAGCTTGGACACGCTGCCCAACAAATGAACAGGTTGTTTTTTTAGAAGATTATGTTGGCTTAGTGAAAAACCTTTTCGATAGCGCTATTAGTAAGGAAGTCCAATAAATAGCTATACGGTGGGCTGAAACAGAATAGAAAGTGGAGAATTCCCAGCTTTGAAAGCGTTAATTTACTTTATTTCTCCATTTTATAAATAAAAGACCTCTTGAAACCTTTTTGTCATATTTCCTTAGTATTTTACCCTTGAACTTATAATACGAATTTTTATTAAGCGCCCTGTACTTAATAAACTTCAAGGGATAAACATGGAAGTATCTTCTAAGAGTCGGTCGAAATTGTCGATTGTTACCTCTATTCAAATTGTCTTTCTACTACTGGTCACAATGGGTGGGTTGCTATCGTATTTTGGTAGCAATGGCTTAAATAACGTATCAAAAGAGTTTGAAACGTTAAGTCAGCAAGCATTACCCGTCACCATGAATAATGCTGTCATAGTAAAAGGTTCGTTGTTATCGGCTCAGCAACTGTTAGAGGTGATTAACAGTGCATCTGTTGAACAGCTAGAAACAGCATTTAATGGGTTTAAAAGTGAACAAGAAACTGTGCTGCAAGCACTTGTTGAATTAAGGGCTCTAGCGGATAACTATGCAATTAGTTGGCTTAAAAACGATGTAACTCTATTATCTGAGCAGTTAAGTAGCATCGATATGGTCGCTGGCGACCTGTATTCCCTGCAGCAGCAAATACTATTGAACCAAACGACGGTGAATAACGATAAAGCGATGATGAACTATGCGGTGTCATCTGTTCGCGCCGAGATGACTCGCTTAGGCACTGAAACATTCAATGGTGTGCCCGATGGCCTTAATCATGTAACCAATTTTGTAAACCACTCACTGGAAATGGCCAGCCATCTAATGGCGTTGTTGCTCGAAACAGATGTAACGAAGGCGAAAAGCTATGTACGCAGCTTACGTGGGACTAATTTGTCTGGTATGAACTATGCGTGGCGCGAAATGAATCGTATTGACAGCTCAATTAGCGATTACAGCAGTGTGACTGTGCCTTTCCAAATGGTCGGGGAGTTGTTTGAAGAGGGAAAAATCGTTGATTTACACCTAACAACATTAGGTTTAATGCAAACACAGTCGTTGAAAGTAACGGAAGCTCAAACACAAATATCTTTGATTATGGATCAGCTTGATACGCTGACTCGTGGTGCGGATAGCATGATCAGTCAGGGAGAAGTGGGTGTAACGAACGCGACAGAAAATGCGATAACGCTGTTCGTTATGTTGAGTGTTGCTGGCCTTGCAGTAGGTATTGTATCCAGCGTTTGGGTTAGTCAAACTGTTAAGCGTGCGCTGTCTAAAATTGATCGTGTCGTAAAGGCAACAAGCCGGGGCGATTTGACAGTTAGAGCGACACAAAATGCACCAAAGGAGTTTGCTGTGTTAGGTGCATTATTGAATCAATCGAACAGCAACAATAGCGATACGATAGGGCGGTTGGTTAATAATAGCCAAAGCTTGAATATTGCAGCTGAAAGTAGCCAAAAAGCGGCTTCACAATCACGAATTGCACTAAAAGAACAAAGTGACGAATTAACAACAATCGCAGCGGCTATCTCGCAACTTGAGATGTCGATTAAAGACATTGTGAGTAGCACTGGTGAGTCAGAGTTAGAAGCACAACGCGCCAATCAGCTAGCACATCAAGGTGTTGAAGTGATTGAGCGCAGTACTTCAGGCTTACGTTCGTTAGATCAACAGTTTGCGGTAAATGAAGAGCGAATGGTTGAACTTGATAACCATGTCAACAAAATTTCAGAAGTGGTTGAGCTGATCAGCTCGATTGCCGATAACACTAACTTATTAGCGTTGAATGCGGCCATTGAAGCTGCTCGCGCGGGTGATCAAGGGCGTGGTTTTGCCGTTGTCGCTGACGAAGTTAGAAAGTTAGCCAGTGAAACAAATCAGCAAACGGAATCTATTCGTAAAACAATTGCTGAACTTCACCATGCTGCGAGAGAAGCGAATACTGCGATGGCTGTCAGTCGAAAAGAAATGACCTCATCGATTGAGCTTAGCGGTGAGGTACAGATTTCAATTGACCAAATCCAAACCATTATTTCCAGTATCAGTGATAAAATTATGACGATTGCCGCAGCAACACAGCAGCAAGAGAATGCGTCTGTTGATGTTGGGCGTAGCGTGGAGCAGGTTTCGCACCAAGCCCAAACGAATAGCCAGCAACTTAAAACACTGGTGAAAGAAGCAAGTGCAGTGGCAAAGATTGCCCATCACCAACAAGATTTATTATCGAAGTATCAGCTTTCCTCATAAAAATTAAACCGCATTAACGTATTTAATGATTGCAACCTACTTAGACGCCAGTAAAATGCTGGCGTTTTTTGTTTTTAGGTAAAGCTGCTATGCGTATCCATGCTGTCCATAAGTTATATGATGAACGCCTTGCTCGTTCGACCCGCCCTTTTAGAGCGCGAGGTTGTAAAGTTGAACGATGCTTATACTGCATGCTGCGTGTGCACCTTTGTATTTGTGAGAACAAACCGCAGATAGAATCAAATGCGGCGTTTTTGTTAGTGATGTATGACGATGAAGTACTAAAGCCAAGTAATACTGGTCGTTTAATTGCAGACTTATTCGATGAAACGTACGCGTATATTTGGTCTCGTACAGAGCCTAACCCTGCGATGCTCGCATTATTGGAAGACCCACAATGGCAGCCGTATGTTGTATTCCCTGCGGAGTATGCTGAACCTGAACGCGTTGCTGACAAGATTACTATTGAGTCTAACAAGAAACCATTGTTTATCATGCTTGATGGTAGCTGGGCAGAAGCTAAGAAAATTTTCCGTAAAAGCCCATACTTAAATCAGTTTCCTGTGTTGTCAATAAACCCTGAAAAGCCATCTCGTTATAAAGTACGTGAAGCATCGAAAGAAAACCAACTGGGTACTGCCGAGGTTGCCGCACGAATTATTGATTTGTTTGGTGAGCAGAACAATGCCGATGTACTTGATCTGTGGTTTGACGTATTCCGTGAAAACTATATGACGGGTAAGCTTAATCGTGTTCTGCCGGATGATTCAGCATTAAAGCAATTGAAGAGCTATATGGCGAATTATTAAGCACAAGAAAGAAATAAAACAACAGCTAGCGCGTATTTTTTGCAATTAGTTGATGTTTCTTTCAGCAAGTGCGACGCCATGTCGATTAAAACTCGGCTAAATCAGCGACCTGTCACAGTTTGTAGGTGTAGTTGTGTGGATAATTTTTTCAGTTTTGTTTTTTTTACAAATTTATCGGAGAGTGCAGGATGTACTACGGCTTTGATGTAGGTGGAACCAAAATTGAGTTTGGTGCGTTTAACGAGAAACTCGAACGTGTAGCCACGGAGCGCGTGCCAACCCCGACAGATAACTATGATCTGTTGGTTGAGACTATCGCGAGTCTGGTTAATAAATACGATACAGAGTTTAGCTGCGAAGGCACTATCGGTTTAGGTCTACCTGGTATGGAAGATGCCGATGATGGTACTGTTCTGACTGTCAACGTGCCTTCAGCAAAAGGTAAGCCACTTCGTAAAGATCTTGAAGCTAAAATTGGCCGTACAGTGAGAATTGAAAATGATGCCAACTGCTTTGCCCTTTCTGAAGCTTGGGACGAAGAGCTGCAAGGTGAGCCTTCAGTACTAGGTTTGATCTTGGGTACCGGTTTCGGTGGTGGTTTTATCTACGAAGGTAAAGTTTTCTCTGGCCGTAACCATGTTGCGGGTGAAGTCGGCCATACTCGTCTTCCTCTCGATGCTTGGTTCCATTTAGGTGATAATGCACCGCTACTAGGCTGTGGCTGTGATAAGAAGGGCTGCCTAGATAGTTACTTGTCTGGCCGTGGTTTTGAGTTGCTCTATGCGCATTACTTTGGTGAAGAGAAGAAAGCCATTGAGATTATTAAAGCGCATGCGGAAGGTGAAGCAAAAGCGGTAGAGCACGTTGAACGCTTTATGGAACTACTTGCCATCTGTTTTGCAAACCTATTCACTGCCACTGACCCACATGTAGTGGCACTTGGTGGTGGTTTATCGAACTTCGAACTTATTTACGAAGAAATGCCAAAGCGCATTCCTAAGTACCTATTGTCTGTTGCTAAGTGTCCGAAGATTATTAAAGCCAAACATGGTGATTCAGGCGGCGTTCGTGGCGCTGCCTTCTTAAATATTCCTCAGTAACAACGTATTCAGCCGATTTCCTAAAGAAGCACCGCCTACTAGGCAGTGCTTTTTTTTATTTTTATAAAGCTATAAACCATAGTAATCAGGGTAAAGTTTGCTAGAATCCGTGCTCGTTAAAAATTAAGCCGGAATTATTCATGTCCTTCCTTTCATTAGGCCTTCAAAGCCAACTTGTCGATACCGTAACGTCGTTAGGTTTCGATACACCAACACCTGTTCAGCAACAAGCTATTCCTGAAGTACTGGCTGGACATGATGTTTTGGCCGGCGCACAAACGGGTACGGGGAAAACAGCTGCATTTGGTTTACCTTTAATCGATCGCTTATTGGCATCGGCTAGTCACTCCGAGCATAAAAAGAAACAGGTTAAAGCGCTTATTCTTACACCGACTCGTGAACTTGCTCAACAAGTATTCGATAGCATCAGTGCGTATGCAAAAGATGTTGATATCAAAACCGCTGTTGCTTATGGCGGCACCAGCATGAAAGTGCAGGTAAAAGCCATCGAATCGGGTGTTGATATTTTAGTGGCAACACCTGGGCGCTTATTAGATCACGCCCATGTTGGTACCGTTGATTTAAGCCAAGTCAGTTATTTGGTGCTTGATGAAGCCGACCGTATGCTAGACATGGGCTTTATTGATGACATCAAACGCATCATGCGTCGGATGAAGACGGAGCGACAAACACTGTTCTTTTCCGCCACCTTTGGTAAGCAAGTTAAAAAACTGGCATATGATATTCTGACGGACCCCAAACTTATTGAGGTGACACCTGCAAATACAGCAGCAGTCACGGTTGAGCAGATGGTTTTCCCTGTTGATAAGCATCGAAAATCAGAGCTGTTAGCATACCTGATTGGATCGCGTAACTGGCAGCAGGTTTTAGTTTTTACTAAAACGAAGCAAGGCTCAGATGAGCTTGCAAAAGAGCTGGGTAAAGACGGCATTAAAGCCGCCTCAATCAATGGTGATAAAAGTCAGGGCGCACGACAACGTGCATTAGATGATTTTAAATCGGGTAAAGTGCGCGTTTTAGTGGCAACCGATGTCGCCGCTCGCGGGATTGATATCGAGCAATTAGAATATGTTGTTAACTTCGATATGCCATTTAAGGCTGAAGATTATGTTCACAGAGTTGGTCGTACCGGCCGAGCAGGGCTAACGGGCAACGCAATTTCATTGGTCAGTATCGATGAAGAGTGGGCATTAAAAGCGGTGGAAGAATTACTTGATACTCGACTACCTCAGCAATGGCTAGAAGGTTATGAACCGGATCCAACAATCAAGCCGCCAGATAATCGTCCTCGAGGTCGGTCAGCAGAAAAGCGTCGAGCGAAAAATAAGCATAAAATTCATAAGAATCGTGGTCGTAACGTAAAACGCTAGAAGCCAGAATAAGATAAAAATGGAAAACACCCAGTTTGCTTTTTACAAAGTAAACTGGGTGTTTTTTTAGTATTCGACCAAAAAGTAACTAGCAAGTGCGGTATAACACTATCGCTTTGTCTTTACGCAATGCTCGATTGCAGAGCTAAGAAGCTCAGTGGCAGTATGCTCACAGGCTGGAAGCTCTGCATCAGTTTCGTTGATTGGTGTGACACGAGAGCCCCACTGAATAACACCAGCCCCCCAAGTTAACCCCGCACCAAATGCAGCTGAAAGTATTGTACCGTTGGGTTTGATTTTACCTTCTTCAACAGCCTCACAAAGGGCAATAGGTACAGTGGCAGCAGACGTATTACCGTACTTGTGAATATTGATAAATGCTTTTTCCAATGGAATACCAGCATGATCACAAAGTGCTTCAATAATCCGTTGGTTAGCCTGATGGGGTATTACTACGTCAATATCATCTTCAGTTAGCTTTGCACGTTGTAAAACAATCTTGGCGGCGGTTCCCATACCACGGACAGCTCGCCGGAATATTTCTCGCCCGACGAAATGAAAGGCAAAAAATCCCGCATCAGGGCTGAAGCGATCCATCCCTATGCCAAAATCTGGAATGGCGAGCACATCTCGGCCTTCGGAATCGCAGCCTAATTGAGCATCCAGTAGACCTGATTGCTCTGTACTGCGGCTTAGAATAACCGCGCCAGCACCATCACCAAATAACACGGCAGTATCACGTTGACTCCAATCTAAATACCAAGATAAACGTTCAGCCCCAACGACTAGCACATGTTGATAGTTCCCTGCCTGAATCATTCTTGTTGCTGTTTCAAGCCCATAAAGAAACCCTGTACATGCAGCATTCATATCAAATGCCGCAGCTTTTTTAGCGCCAAGTTCTTGCTGAACTTTTGAAGCAATATTCGGTACTAATGTATCGGGAGAGCAGGTCGCAATAATGATTAGATCAAGATCTGCAGCGTCTAAACCTGCGGCAGCAAGTGCGCGTTTGCCAGCAACCGTTGCAAGATCAGATGTATTAACATGACTGATGCGACGAGAGTGGATACCTGTTCGACTTTGTATCCAGTCATCAGATGTATCGACAAACTCGCTGAGTTCTTGGTTACTTAGCTCGGCAGGAGGGAGGCACTTACCCCACCCAGTGATCTCTGYATAATACATAATGGCATCTCTTATGATTGGTAATAATGTGCTTGTTTTTATTGATTTAACTTATCGCTAAGTAATTATAAATACAACAAATTTACAACATTTCAGCTCATAATCATCTGGGAATGCGACATGTAGTATTGGTATAATTTGATCAAATAGAATGAATAGGGAAGAGAGAATGATTCGTTTCGGTGTAATTGGTACAAACTGGATCACTGATCAATATATTCAAGCAGCATTATCAACGGGCAAGTATGTCTTGAGCGCGGTCTATTCCCGTAGCCTAGAAAAAGCGCAAGATTTTGCGACTAAATATAATGACGTAGCCTGTTTTGATTCGCTTGATGAGATGGCAAGCAGTGATTTGATTGACGCTGTGTACATTGCCAGCCCTAATTCCTTGCATGCTCCTCAGGCGATGAAGTTTCTTAAGCAGAAAAAACATGTCATTGGTGAAAAGCCGTTAGCGTCAAATATTGCAGAAGTACAAGACCTTGTTTCTGAAGCGCAATTTCAAAACGTTGTCTTATTTGAAGCGATGAAAGCTGTATACACACCAAACTTTAATGCGCTAAAAACAGCATTGGCAAAGGTTGGAAAAATACGAAAAGTTTACTTTTCTTACTGTCAGTACTCATCACGTTATCAAAAATATCTAGAGGGAGAAAAGCCGAACACGTTTAACCCTGAGTTTTCTAATGGTTCGTTGATGGATATAGGCATTTACCCACTAAGTGCGGCTATTGCCTTGTTTGGTGAACCCAACAGTATGACGGCGCAGGGGACGCTACTTGAATCCGGCGTTGATGCTCACGGAACACTGGTTCTTCATTATCAAGGGTTTGATGTCACTATTGCACACTCAAAGGTAAGTGATGGTGTTATTCCAAGCGAAATACAAGGTGAACAAGGAACGCTAGCTATTCACTTTATATCCGAGTGCCATGGTATTAACCTACATCGCCGTGGGGAGCCGACTGTTGAGCTGACCGTGCCACAAGATGAAAATGCAATGCGGTATGAAGCTGAAGAGTTTGCTCAGTTAATCGAAGAGAATGACATAGAGCATGTTGCATTAGTTCGAAGCCAAATTGTCAGTAGCATTATAACTCAAGCAAGAGAAATGATTGGTGTACGATACCCAGCAGACTTACTGTAACGTAAAATAAAAAAGGTGGTCATAACTGACCACCTAAAAGTGTTACATAAAGCTTTTTATTCTTGCGGGGGGATCTTTGTGTATTACCAGAATAAGTAAGCAAAAGCAGAGAGTGCACCAATACATGCGATGTTTAGGTAAATACCCACTTTCATCATATCTGACTGCTTAATATGCCCAGAACCAAACACAATCGCATTCGGTGGTGTTGCAACAGGAAGCATGAATGCACATGATGCCGCGACAGCAATTAGCGCAGAAAGAATAATTGGCGAAACACCAAGAGCTTCAGCGACAGTTGCAAATACCGGGACTAACAATGCAGCACTTGCCGTATTACTTGCAAACTCGGTTAAAAACACAACAAAAGCAGCAACAACCAAAATAGTAAAGAATAGGCCAGCTTGTTCTAAGAAGCCGCTTAAGCTGTGTGCAAGGAAAACGCTTGTGCCAGTAGCTTTTAAGACGTTACTTAGACAGATACCGCCACCAAAAAGAAGTAATACACCCCAGTCAGCAGATTTCTCGATATCTTTCCAATCGACAACACGAGATGCACCCAGCATGACAATAGCCGATAAGGCAACCAGCGTATCGAAGCTGCTGAAACCGCCTAAGAGAGCATTAATTGGTTTGCTGAAGATCCACAGTACAACAGTAATTGCAAAAATAACTAAGGTCGCTAACTTTGCATTGTTCCACTCTACAGGTTTGTGGTCGAGCTCGAAGGTATGCTTAAGGTTTGGCTTCAGCATGAAGTAAAGTAAGGCAACAGTGATTGGCAATAGAATCATTGAGATAGGTAAGCCAAACTCCATCCACTCAGTAAAACTTAAGCCAACTTCTGCTGCGGCAATGGCGTTAGGTGGGCTACCGACAACGGTTGCAATACCACCAATACTTGCGCAGTAAGCGATACCAAGAAGCACAAACACATAGGTGCCTCGTTCACTCTTTGCATTAACTTTGTTTAATACACCTAACACTAACGGAAGCATCATTGCGGTTGTTGCGGTATTACTGATCCACATTGATAAGAATGCAGTTACACCAAATAACATGAATACAGCGACAGACATTCGCCCTTTTGCAATGAGCAGTACTTTGTCTGCGATTGCCTTATCAAGCTCTTGTTTATGAAGTGCCGCTGCAAGTGCAAACCCACCAAGGAACAAGAAAATAATGGGGTTGGCAAAATTACTTAATGCCTGAGGCGTTTGGAATATACCAAAACCAACCGCGATGATAGGTACAAGAATCGCAGTAATACTTACGTGCAATGCTTCTGTTAGCCATAATACAGCCACAAAAGTTAAAATACTTAAACCAATAACGACATCTTTCTCAAAGGGTAAGGTGTTTAAAAGAAGGGTAAATAAGGCGATGTCTGCCAACAGAATGATGCTGTTGCGGTCAAACAGCCACTTTTTCAGTGTCATGGTTAAGGCCGTCATATGCTTTCCTTTAGCTAGATTATAGTTATGAAGTGCAACTACGTGCACTTGTTAGGCATGAGGTTATGTTACCAATTGTGCTGAATTTGTTAATCTTAAACTGATCGAATGTTGCTCTGTTGGCGGAGGGATAATAGTATTTGTGAGCTTGCAATGTGCTAATGTGTGGAAATGTACCCATTAAAAAAAACCATATCTTCCAGTAAACAATAACCTAGCAGTTTTGCAGGTACAGTTTTGAAAATAGAGAGCCTGCCATGGTATCTATTCATTAATAAGAAGCTAGTTTGTGTGTGACTTGTATCTTATAGGTTGCAATCGAAGTATAAATAAGTGATGTGCATCACATTGTTTATATGATGGTAATTAAAGTGATTTTTAGATAACTGCGCAATAGGTATCATAATTATTAGAAGGAAATAATAATAGATTGATAGGCTAGGGAATTATGAGTGCTAAAAAGCAGCTGACACGTAAACGGATGCAAAGTGAAGCTCAAACCCACATGCGCAGTGTTCGAAGTAAATTTATAAAATCATTCACTTCTTCTGATTCGACAAAAGTCTAGAGTTTTTTCTAGGTTGTTGAAGATTCGGGCTCATGTGACAAAGGCCATTGTGTAATACAATGGCCTTTGTGATTTTATCTCTTTATTTAATGTTCAGAAATTAATGTTCAGGAGGACCTTCTAATTCAATATTGTCATTTGGAATAGGTTCTTTGGGGCCTAAGAACTTTGGCTGCATATCTAATACATATAAATC
>NZ_JAKJSJ010000105.1:0-10589 GCF_050336715.1 Photobacterium makurazakiensis | reverse complement strand
CGGGAGGTTTGTAGGTGTATACAAGCTTAGCCATAAAGGAAGTGAAAAGATGTATATAGATTATAATGGCTATTTTATGAAATTCTTTTCAAATTATATAATTTGGTTCACAGCATCAAATCGAAATGAACAAGATATTCGAGTGCGCTATGGTTTGAAAATTTTTAGAATCGCTATTGAAAATAATAATCACGTTTTAGAGATGAATAATCCTGCTCTTAGGATTGATAATAGATTATTAAGGAAAGGAACATTTTTATATTATCAGTAAAAAGTTAAGGTTATTTTCAATGTTGATAATTAATTCCCTATCTACAGATTATGTTCTCTTTAGGTGGGGGTTAATTCTTGTTTCATTCTCCGCGTGAATTAATGGAAATTGTTGCGATTAATCAGAAATCACTTTGTTTAATTTAATTTAATTATGATGTTTTTGATGTAGAGCCTAAAGTAACTATTTTTATGAATTGTCGATTAGAGGATGATATGAAAATGATAATTTTTTATGGGATAGTTTTGTCTGTTTTATTTATTGTGTTGTTCTATGTTAAACATTACCACTTACCATATATAAATAAGTTATGTTCCTTCCGTATTGATGATAATATTAGAGATGTACTAATTAAACCTGGTTTAAATATCGAACTATATGTCGCTGTGAAACGTCAAGACAAAGTTATATTGGATTTTAAATGAACATTTTAGATAGTGAGTTATACTCAAAATATATAGTGGTTCTTGACCCTGTCATCAATAACTCGAGAGAAATTGATGGTTATGATGCACGTTTAAAACCTATCAAACAGTCATATAAAAGTGTCGAAGAACTGGATTATGAGTGTAAAATTAACATATTAATTTACATGCTTGATCGATTGGCATTGTTTTTTGAGTCTTTAGTTAGGAAAAATGACAATTATAGTATTAATTTATATGTATCATTTCAATTTCAGTATACACAAGAACCTCGAGTAATGATTTTTGTTGATGCTTTAAATGATGTATTAAAGAGTAAAAATTGCTATCTGATTTTGACTTTTCCTCGAGATGATTTTTCTAGTAACTTAGGTTTGTTAAACTTATCAGATTTTAATTATTCAATGTGTAGTTCGATAAAGTTAGGAATTGATTGTTTTGATATATCGCCACCTGAGCTATTAGAAATTATGCAATACTTAAATATCAAAGTTGTGAAATTTAATCTTGATTTAAGGTTTATAAAGAAGTTACTTATTGAACACATGCCTGTTTATCGTTATTCACAAATAAGAATATTATTTGAAGGCGTCGACGATGAAGGGCTTTTTTATGAAATGTCTAGCTTGGGTAATGGGTGTTATAAAGGAAAATTAGTAGGGAGTAAGATTTATCTTTTGTAGAAATATTCAATTTCCTATATCACACTGAGACATTTACTCGTGGTATTTTAGACGCTAAGGGTGTCGATACTTGGGACAGCATTCAAGCATTCCTCCTGTTTGATAATGGCTCACAGTGGACGGTGGGTTCTACCGAACTCACTTCCTAAAGCCAATGATGGTCGTAGTTTTATTCTGACTGAAAATAAATATTTACGGGCGGATGCACAAGATCGAGGTTATGAAATTTTTGGTAAGGAAAAAGCATCAACGCCAAATTATAACTTCATAAATTATCCCAATGGCTTAGCGTCTGGATATGGTATTCAGCCGATTCATGATTTTGTCGACAGTATTGTGAACGGTACACCATATTTGGTAACTGGGCTTGATGGGCTTAAAGCGACAGAAATTTGTAATGCAGTGCATCGCTCGTTAGAAATAGGTAAAGTTGTCCGTTTAAAATAATACTGAGATAGTTCCCCCCTATCTTTCAGTCATAAAAAAGCCAGTAGGTTTTAGCTACTGGCTTCATATAAAAGCGTCAGCCCATGTTCGGACTAGACCGGTAACGTACTGTTACGCTAGGAGTTCTTTAGACGTTTCAACTACGTTCTCAACAGTAAAGCCAAACATCTTAAATAGCTCACCTGCAGGTGCCGATTCGCCGAATGTAGTCATACCGATGATACGGCCGTCGAAGCCTACATAYTTGTACCAGAAGTCAGCAATACCCGCTTCAACTGCAATACGTGCAGTTAYATCAGAAGGCAGTACMGATTCACGGTAAGCGGCATCTTGCTTGTCGAATGCATCAGTTGCAGGCATGGAAACAACRCGTACTTGTTTACCTTCAGCCGTTAGTTGTGCAGCAGCCTGAACAACTAGCTCAACTTCAGAACCTGTCGCGATAAGGATAAGCTCAGGCTTACCTTCACAATCTTTCAGGATGTAGCCGCCCTTCGCGATGTTTGCTACTTGCTCAGCGTCACGTTCTTGTTGTGCAAGGTTTTGACGAGAGAAGATAAGCGATGTAGGACCATCTTTACGCTCGATAGCCAGTTTCCAAGCAACAGCTGATTCCACTTGGTCACATGGACGCCATGTGCTCATGTTTGGTGTTAGACGTAGCGATGCGATTTGTTCAACTGGTTGGTGAGTTGGACCATCTTCGCCAAGACCGATCGAATCGTGCGTGTAAACTTGAATGTTCTGAACTTTCATCAGAGCAGCCATACGCATAGCGTTACGCGCGTATTCCATGAACATTAGGAATGTTGCGCCGTATGGTACGAAACCACCGTGAAGAGCAATACCATTCATGATGGCTGTCATACCGAATTCACGTACACCGTAGTGGATGTAGTTACCAGAGAAGTCATCAGCAGTAAGAGACTGAGAACCAGACCACATCGTTAGGTTCGATGGTGCAAGGTCAGCAGAACCGCCCATGAATTCAGGAAGCATTTGACCAAATGCTTCTAGTGCGTTTTGAGACGCTTTACGTGAAGCGATGTTTGCTGGGTTAGCTTGAAGATCAGCAATGATTGCGTTTGCTTTCTCTTCCCACTCAGCTGGAAGTTCGCCGTTAGTACGACGTTTGAACTCTGCTGCTAGCTCTGGGTAAGCCGCTGCGTATGCGTCAAACTTAGCATTCCACGCTGCTTCTTTTGCTGCGCCTGCTTCTTTCGCATCCCACTCAGCGGCAATATCTGCAGGAATTTCGAAAGGACCGTGTTCCCAACCCAATGCTGCTTTAGTTGCTGTGATTTCATCAGCACCTAGTGGAGCACCGTGACAGTCGTGCGTACCCGCTTTGTTTGGAGAACCAAAACCGATAATAGTTTTAGTACAGATAAGCGTTGGACGAGGATCCGCTTTAGCCGCTTCAATAGCAGCGTTGATAGCATCAGAATCGTGACCGTCTACCGCTGGGATTACGTGCCAGCCGTAGGCTTCAAAACGCTTAGGTGTATCGTCAGAGAACCAACCTTCAACTTCACCATCGATAGATATGCCGTTGTCATCCCAGAAAGCAACCAACTTGCCAAGACCTAGCGTACCCGCTAGAGAACATGCTTCGTGAGAGATACCTTCCATCAGACAGCCATCACCCATGAATGCATAAGTGTAGTGGTCTACGATGTCGTGGCCTTCTTTGTTGAACTGTGCAGCCAACGATTTTTCAGCCATCGCCATACCAACCGCATTGGTAATGCCTTGACCAAGAGGGCCAGTCGTTGTTTCGATGCCTGGTGCATAACCGTATTCTGGGTGGCCAGGAGTCTTAGAGTGAAGCTGGCGGAAGTTTTTCAGGTCTTCAATTGAAAGCTCGTAGCCTGATAGGTGCAATAGAGAGTAAATCAGCATTGAACCGTGACCGTTCGACAGAATGAAACGGTCGCGATCAGCCCACTCAGGATTCTGTGGGTTATGATTTAGGTGACTACGCCATAGAACTTCAGCGATGTCTGCCATACCCATTGGCGCACCAGGGTGGCCAGAATTAGCTTGTTGAACACCGTCCATGCTCAAGGCACGGATTGCATTTGCCAGATGTTTGTTTGAATTAGTCATTTTAACGTCTCAATCAGTCAATCTTAATTAATATAAATTTGCGAATTCAGTGATCTCTTGTCTACCGCGTAGTAATAGGAAGTTGAGGAAGCGGCTGGTCGATGTAGTCAGTATCTTGTCTTCACTGACACCGTGTTTTTCCAGCAAGGCAATGGCAAGATCTAGCCGGGCAATTTCTTCGCTGAAATGGGCGTCTGAGCCGGTTGTGAAATACACACCGATCTCTTTGCCAATCTCGACAATGTTGCTGCAGCGAACGTCGCTGCCTTTGCGGCTTTTACCCGTGAGTGACGTGTTGTTGACCTCAACCGCCACGTTATGCTCCTTGGCACAACGAAGCACCTGCTCGATATCAAACGGGTAATTGGGGTTGCCCAAGTGTCCCAGTACATCCACCCGGCCACCCTTGATAACATTAATCAGTGCTGCGGTATGTTCGGCTTCTGTTGCCGGTTTGAATACGGGCTCATGGAAACTAGTGATAACCCAATCAAGGTGTTGGTCTGTCGAGGGCGGCAGGTCGATCTCACCTTTTATGTTGAGAGTATTGGCCTCGACACCGCGAAGGATCCCGACATCATGCAAGAAGCGGGGTAAGATCCGCTGGTTATTGAAATGCCAATAGTGAGGAGCGCCCGGCATTTCCGGCGCATGATCGGTGGTGCAAAGCAGCTTCAGTTTCTTGTTTTTCGCGGCCTGTGCATTTTCAATAATGGTGCTGTAAGCATGTCCACTGGCAATGGTATGGGTGTGGCTATCAATCACGATATCCATAGTGATCTCCTAGTTCGGGTCCTTCAGAGGTGGACTGCTTATTGGATTTCAAATGAACCGTCGTGGTTCATAAACAAATTCAAGTCAGCCTTGATGGAATGGTTGAGCACCTTCTCGACATTGACCGCATCTGATTGATGGTAAAACGCCAAGGCATCTTCTGGTGAGCTGCCGCCGCGGATCTTCCTGTTGACCAATCGCTCTTGCAGGAACCCTGCTTCGGTGTCGAGGAAAACGGAGAAGTCAGCGAGTTTATGTAGCCCCTGCCAAACCGGTTCATCGAGCAGCAACCAGTTACCTTCCACCACAACGATATTACGCGTGACGTCGATGGCGTCATCCACTGGGTCATGAAGGTTTCTATCGTAATAAGGCCATTTAGGGTCTTTCACTTTCAGCTGTTTAAGCTTGTCGATGAGCTCAGTTAAATTAAACGTTTCGTAACAACCTTTGATACTGCGCAGAGAGATTGTCTCACCATTTCGCTCTATGGTGTTGTTGTCGAGAATGTCATTGGGGTAGTGGAAGCCGTCAAAAGGTAATACCTGCAAAGGCTCTAGATGTTCGTCTTGCTCTGACAAATGTTCCCAAAAGGCGGCAAGTGTAGATTTACCACTTCCTGGAGGTGCGCTGAGAAAAATAACGATGCGTTGCTGGGTTTCGTGATAGAGGCGGGAGAATTTCTCAACTAGGGGTTTATGAATGGTATCGACATCTTTGTCAGGAAATACAGCTTCGGTTTCAAATCCACTGATATTCAAGTTTACTTTCATCTTGAGGCCTCATTGCTTTATCTCTCTTTCGATATTTTCAATTAACAGCTCACATGACAGGTTAAGGACTGTTTTGATCAGAGATTCGTATCTCATCTGTGAAAAAGATTCGAAAGAAGAAAACTTTAGTTTGTTTATAGACTCAAGGTAAAAGCCGTCTTGCTGGGATGAGAGCACTGCTTGGCTTTTTATGAAGTCGTAAACTACATCATCACCGAAAGAGACTTTGTCTGAAGTAGTGACGACATAGTCTAAGGTCTGATTGTACAAACCAATATCTGCATAGGTTTCTAATGAAATCTTACCCATCGCAAACATCAGTTTTGATACGACATCAGTGGTTTCCAGCGGGCCATCTTCCCGTAATAGTGGTTCCACAGCATACTCCATCACTAACTCGTCTTGGACAAAGACTTTTGGGAGTAATGCTTTTAACTTGAGGTTAATTATTTTGTTCGAAATCTGAAGAAACGAAGTCGCGTTATCGCACTCTTCTAGTTTCTTAAGTAATTCATGTTCACGTGACACCGTTAGTGACCTCTTCATCGTGTGGCAGCGCAAAGGCTACCACACAATTTCGTTGTATCTAAACGACTAAGCTCACGTCATGAAACTCTAGTAACGCTTTTTCTGCATCCACGTTCCACACATAGTTGTTGGCTTTTAGAATGGCGTCCAACTCGGCGAAGAACGGGTCTTGTTCGGCAAGCGACATAAAGTCATCAATGGCAGTGAGCGGCAGATCAATATGCGGGTAAATCAATTTCTTACCGCCAGGGATCTCCAGCTGATTCAAAATTGTATGCGGCGCTGCCTGCAAGCCACCTACGTGGGTGATCATAAATGACGGGTTGATCAAATGGTCAGATGATAGGTCGAGTGATTCGAGCATATCACCCGTTGAACCACCTGAGGTGCCCACAATATGGGTTGCTTCGTAGTGCACGTTGTAGAAGTTGAACGGCACTTTGAATTTCTTGTCTGTTGGGCCAGCAAAGAAGTTTAAACAACCGTCGTTACCTAGTAGCTCATCGGCTTGTTCTAATACTTGCGATACCGCGGCGTATACCATCACATCGTCGTAGCCTTGGCCACCATTGAGTGATTTCAGGTACGAAACAGGATCGTCAATTTGTGCGGTATTAACGTAGTGCAGCGCGATACCTTTTTCTTGGGCGGCGCTCACTGGGATCAGGCTTTCAGCGCGATCAAGGCGGTTTTGATCAATGTCGGTCACCACGATAATTCTTGGTTTCACCGGGCCATTAATCGCGTAATCAATGGCACCGATACCCATTGGGCCTGCACATGCTAGTAGTGCCAATGAACCGCCTTCTTTAATGCCCATCTCATGTTCATAAACATACGGCGTGGTGTGGTAGCTAGCGTGATAAGCACCGATGATGCAAGACATTGGTTCAGCCAGCGATGCGTCGGCAAAGTACTCACCCTTGTAAGGCAATACACAGCCCAAATCGATAGCGATTTTTGGAATGATTGAGTAGGTTGCGTTGCCACCAAAAGTCTCGTAGCTGTAACCGGCAGAATAGCCCGATGGCAAGCCCATTGCTGGTTGCAGGACAAAGGACTCACCAGCAGTGAACTTGTCTTTTAGGTTCTCACCCACTTCAACAATGATGCCAGCGTATTCGTGGCCGGTCATCACCGGAACTTCTTCGATATTTTCTGGAACTCGTTTGTGTGTGCTTCCAAGCAAAGCCGCTTTGTAAGTTGATAGGCAAATGCTATTTGAGATGTTCTTAACAAGAAGTTCGTCTGCTGAAATGGTCGGTAATTCGAATGTTCTCAGTTGAACATCCTTCTCGCCACAGATAACCGCTGCTGTTGTTTGTACCATGATTTCTCTCCTGAGTGGGGCGGATAACCGCCCCATACTGCATTGTTAGGCTGGTTGCTCTGTCGCGACCATCTGTTGTTCGATAGTTACCATCAGCTCATCAAGAGCTGGGTCGTGAAGGAAGTTTTTGATTGTGATGACCGGTAGTCCTGTCGCGTTTACCGCTCGGCTTTCTAGACTTTCATGGGTGACAACGATGTCGGCGTCACTTGGGACTTTCTCGATAGCGAAGTTCTTCACTTCAATATCGATACCCGCCTTGGTTAGTTTGCGTTTGAAGGTTGAGGCCCCCATCGCACTGGATCCCATTCCCGCATCACATGCAAAAGCGACAAATTGGATAGCTTTTGTTTCTGTTGTGCTAGCTGTTGTGGCAGGTTTAACTGCGCCTTCTGCTTTCATGTCTTTCATGTCAGTAACAGATTGTTCGAACTCGGTCTCTTTGTCTTCTGACTTGCTCATCTTCAGAATCGCGCTGGCGACAAGGAAGGAAACGACCGTTGCAGATACCACACCAGCAATCGTTGCGATGAAGCTACCTTTTGGTGTCAGTGCCAAGTAAGAGAAGATAGAGCCAGGGCTTGGACCCGCTACCAGACCTGCGTCAAGTAGGTTGAATGTTGCGATACCTGTTGTTGCACCAGCAATCATTGCCAAAATCATAATTGGCTTCATCAGCACGTATGGGAAGTAAAGCTCGTGGATACCGCCGAAGAAGTGGATGATGATGGCACTTGGTGCTGAGCGCTTACTGAGGCCTTGGCCAAATTTTGCGTAAGCCAGCAACATACCAAGACCTGGACCTGGGTTAGATGCCACCATAAAGAAAATAGATTTGCCGGTTTCTGCTGCCGCTTGTAGACCCAGAGGGTAGTAGATACCTTGGTCAATGGCATTATTAAGGAATAGTACTTTGGCTGGTTCGTTGATGATCGCCAGTAGCGGTAAGAAGCCCGTTGCAACCAGTGCCTCAATGCCCGATTTCACGAACAGGTTAGCGGCTGTTACAGCTGGGCCAACAATCTCGTAGGCGAACAAGCACAGGATCATGCCGACAATACCTAGCGAGAAGTTGTTCACCACCATTTCGAAGCCCGAAGGAATACGGTGCTGGATACGTTTATCCATTTGCACGATAACCCATGCACTCAATGGACCCATGATCATCGCACCGACGAACATTGGGATATCTGCGCCGACGATAACACCCATGGTACCAATGGCACCGGCAACGGCGCCGCGCTTATCACCAATGATTTGACCACCAGTGTAACCAATCAGTAGGGGGAGTAAGTATGTGATCATTGGGCCAACAAGTTCACCAAAGGCTTCGTTTGGCATCCAACCGGTTGGAATAAAGAGTGCTGTAATAAAACCCCAGGCGATGAAGGCCCCGATATTGGGTAGCACCATGGCGGTCAAATGACCCCCAAAGGCTTGGACATTGGCTCGCATATTTGTTTTCACGTTATGTTCCTTCTTAGTATGCTTTTATAATTTCGAGCACTTGTTCTTTAGAAGATGCTTGGGATAGTTTTTCGATGCTATCTTCGTCCACAAACATTTCGCTCAAGGCTTGAATCACTTCAATGTGGGTATCAGAGTCTTTTGCTGCTAAAGTAATAAGGATATTGGCCGGACCGAGTTCAGAGCCAAAATCAACAGGTGATGGGAATACATGAATACCAAGGCCTGTCTTCAATACCCCGGTTTCAGGTCGTGCATGGGGCATTGCTAGGCCAGGACATAAAACGTAGTAAGGGCCATTATCTTTTGTCGATTGAATGATGGCATCTGCATATTGTGGTGATACGTAACCGCGTTGTTCTAGATAATTAGTGGTTTTTCTGACCGCTTCTTGCCATTGGTATGTGCCGTCGTTGATGACATCAACTAAATCGTGATCGATTAATTCGTATAGCATGTCTTTCACCTTGTTCTTCGTTGTTGGGGCTATTATCAGTACACTTGAAGGGTGAAGCAAATGGCATGAAAGTGTGACGGTTGTCCAAATAATATTGGTGTCAAGCAGTGTTTTATTATCAGGATCACGTACTTGTTATGTTTTTAATTTTCATTTTTTGTTTAAAATACAAATCAACCCCTTTAATTTGAATTTGATCTGATTTTCACTATTTAATTTTAATTCTCGTGGTGTGATTTACGTCTTGTTTTGTTGATTGCATACGTGAAAACTTTGAGTTAGATCGTTTTTGGTTTTGGTGTGAATTAATAGCTTTCAACGGCTTTCATATCCTGTTTGTTATCGGTTCAGCTTGGTTATAACTGCTCTGAAATTTAATAACGAAATGCGTGAAATTTATGTTCTCATTATGATTTTACTTGGGCCTATTGAGGGGATTTGAAGTGCTGATTACCCCGCATATCATGCATTGTTAGCAGAGCTACCTTTCTGTTTTTAAATTTTTAGTGAAGTTAGTCTAGAGTAGACAGGATATAAACGGATTTTTATACTAAATGGAAAGCAGGTGAAATCATATTCATGAGAAGGTTATCGGGTTCAACCTTAGTTAAAAAAGAAGCATTACTATTTTTTTCTATTGTATTTATCGTTATATTTTTGACTTTTGTTCTTATTTCCGAGGTATATAAAGAACAAATCATCGCATTAATTATTCCTATATTCATGATTGCTGTGATTTTTATTCTTTATAAAAGTAAGCTCAGTGACTTGTCATATGAGGTGATTGACTACGGTGATTATTTACTCTTTAAGAAAGGTGATGTGAGTCAGCTTGTTGACTTCAGTGAAATAAGACATGTATATGGTGAAAAAGGTAAACCGGAAAGAATCATTATTGAGCTAAAAGAAAAAGGTAATCTTGGACGCTGTCTTGTATTTGCGGTGCCAGAAAGGTTTTTTCAATATACAGAGAACCCAATTGTTGTTGAGCTCAGAGGGCGAGTTAAAGAGAGTAAGCACGCTAGAGGTTGAGCTTGTACGTTATGCTGAGCGATAGCGATCGGCATTCAATATGATCGTTGATGAAGATAAAAGCGAAAACATACACAAATAAAAATGCCGACGTTATGTCGGCATTTTTGTATTACTTACTTTTAATCTTTTAATCTTAAGCTAGTAGTTCTTTAGATGTCTCAACTACGTTCTCAACAGTGAAGCCAAACATTTTGAATAGCTCACCTGCAGGTGCCGATTCGCCGAATGTAGTCATACCGATGATACGGCCGTCGAAGCCTACATATTTGTACCAGAAGTCAGCAATACCC
>NZ_JAKJSJ010000104.1:0-11108 GCF_050336715.1 Photobacterium makurazakiensis | reverse complement strand
GTTATGAGAATTATTATTTGTATATATTTAATAGCATTGAAGTTTGTTTTAGAGCAAGTTACTCGTTTTAGTGATCAGATAATGTGTTTATCAATAAAGGTATATCGCTGTCGATATTATTGAGAGGTAGCATGAACAACATTGCAACAATTGCGCGGATTTTAGGTAGTTTCTTTTATTTTCCGTTATCGCATGAGAATAATGCACAGCTGTTGGCTGCATTAAAAGAAAGTGATGATATTAATGAATCACCGTTTGGCGAGTTGGTTGAGTTAATAGCAACAACAGAGCAAGAGGCTGTTGCGTTGGACTTCCAACAATTATTTGAAGGCTGTGAAGTCATGCCTGCTCCGCCATGGGGATCTGTATATCTGGATCGTGAGCAGATTGTTTTTGGTGATTCAACCATTCGTTATCGCCACTTTTTAGCAAGCATCAACATGTCACTTGATACGGGAATGCGTGAACCAGAAGATCAATTTGGCCTGATGTTAATGGCGATAGCGAATATTATTGAAGAAAAGCAAGATCTTGAGCTTGTTAAAGTCCTTTTGGCTGAACATATACTACCTTGGGCAACGCATTATTTAGAGTTGGTGCAAAAACATGCGCAGACCAAGTGCTATTCATTGCTTGCTGAAATTGCACAAGCATGGCTAGGCATGTTGCAAGAAGAGCTTGAAATAACGGCAAAAGATTTAAAAATTTATTTCTAATGCCTTGCTAACGGTATGCTCGTACTTCTATAGATCGGGCTCTACCTTTAATGCACGATAAGAATCGAGATTAACGGGCAACATAAAAGTGGTGAGTTGTTCAATAGCTTGGTTGCGTACAGTAAGGTGATTAGTTTGAGTTATATTCAATAACTCGTTGATTGCCTGATAACGTTTGCTACTGACTTTCTTCTTCGTAAGGTAGTCAGCAAAGAATGCTAACTGTACTGAAGAATCATTAAATTCGCCGAGCTTATCTTGTAACTGCTTTAGTTGATTGATTTGTTCTTTCACCGATTTCTTCGGTAATAAAGGACTAAAAAACTCGAGTAAATACCGAAGTTTTTTACAGTTAATTCGTAGATGGTGGAGGTCTGTGTCGGGGCTTTGTTGTGTGATATGCAAGCAACAATGCTCTACCTGTGTGAAGTGATGCCATAATATTGACCGCCCCTGTTTAAAGTCATTACTTATAGCTGAGCGTTTTTTCGGTGTTTTTAATTCTTCTAATTGTTCACTGATATGCTGGCATTGTTGTTGGTACTGATCTTCCTTTAACCACTTTTTAAGTGCTTTAAACGCAATACCTCGTTGATCTTGTAACTCATCAAAAAACAGCGTTAATCCTTGGTGATAACAGTGCTCAAGATCGTAGAAGTAATCATCCATTTTCAAAAGAAAAACATCCAGATCCCGTAGTTGATTGGTATTTTGCATCAAGATCTTAAGAACATCTTTAAGGTCACTTTTCTGCTGCTTGGTAAATAAGGGCTTTAATAAGCTGATTAAGGCCCGACAGCGGCGTAAAGACACCCGGTATTGATGTAAAAACTCAATATGGTCATCGCGGATGATCCCTTTTTCGTGTTGTCGTGCATGTTGAAACTCAGCGCTTAGGAAATGGTAAGTCGGGAGGGAATACTCAGTGTTATGCGTTAACGAAACGACTGCTTTTTTACGTTTGGGTAATTTTAATTGATCACGTTTTGTAACTGTCATTATCCACCTCAAGCAGCTCTGTATAACCTTAGCGCTTAATTGAATTCATGGTGAGTAAAAGGATGAGAATATTGATGAAAAACTACAGCTGCCAGCTAAGCGGGATATTGGCAATATGACTTTACGCACTGACTTTACATTTCATTAACACTGTTTGAATTGATGACTTCTCATCTTTAGCGACTTACTGCTAATTCTATAGTAAGTCGATAAAAAGGATGAGTGAGATGACTGATAACCCATTAGGTACAAATGGCTTTGAGTTTGTTGAATATACCGCACCAACCCCTGAAGGCTTAGCGAAGCTAAAGCAGTTATTTCATTTGATGGGCTTTGCGGAGGTCGCGCAGCATAAGCACAAGTCGGTCTGGCTGTATCGTCAAGGGGGCATTAATTTTATCGTGAACGGTGAAGCGCATTCACAAGCCTCTGGGTTCGCAGGTGTGCATGGGGCAAGTGTGAACGCAATGGCTTTTCGTGTCGCAGATTCAAGCCAAGCGTTAGCTTATGCAGTTTCGCAAGGGGCAACAGCGTGTCCTGCACAAGCAGGGCCAATGGAACTTAATATTCCTGCAATTTATGGCATCGGTGAATCATTGATTTATTTAGTTGATCGTTATGGTGATCACGACATCTATGAAGTTGATTTCGATTATTACCCAGATTATCAAAAACGGCTTGCTGCATGCGATGCTGGTTTAGGGGTTATTGACCACCTTACCCATAATGTAAAACGCGGCAATATGGACTTGTGGGCAAGCTTTTATGAACGCATTGCTAACTTTAGGGAAGTACGTCACTTTGACATTAAAGGCAAAATGACCGGTTTATTATCACGAGCAATGACAGCGCCCTGTGGCAAGATCCGTATACCGATTAATGAGTCGAGCGATGATAAATCTCAAATTGCCGAGTACCTTGAGCAGTACAAGGGGGAGGGCATTCAGCACATTGCATTAAGTACTGACGATATATTGGCCACGGTCACTAAGTTGAAAGCGGGTGGTTTAGGCTTTATGAATACCCCAGATACTTATTATGAAGGGATCAGCAAGCGTGTACCTGATCACCATGAAGATGTTGCTAAGTTAAAGGAACTAAAAGTACTAATTGATGGCGATGAAACCGGTATTTTACTGCAAATATTCACGGATACGGTTATTGGCCCTGTGTTCTTTGAAATTATTCAGCGCAAAGGTAACGAAGGGTTTGGTGAGGGTAATTTTAAAGCCTTGTTTGAATCTATCGAGTTAGATCAAATTAGACGTGGTGTGCTGAAGGTTGGGAATGAGTCCTGAATAGCAGTATGTGCAATGTCATTTAGCCGGTTAGACCGGCTAAATGATTTTAATCGTACTTATTAACTCATCGCGAGGTAGTAAGCGTCAAAGTTTCTTAATGGGCTTAAAACTTCATTGTTCAGGTTAAAGTTTGTCACCAATGGGATCTGTTGTTCACTGATCCCACCATGAGAGCGCAGCGTCCCACGAAGGTGGCTTAAATCATGATGCTCGCGTGATTTACCCACGACATAGTTTTCTTCCGCAACGATTATAATGTCACCAATGCGATCTTCCGCTAGTTCAAAGCGTAGTGCCGCTTCATTTTTAGTAAGAACTTCAGACACCCCTTCGACTTGCGATAGATATACTCTGATATCTTCTATTAAGTGGCTTTCTTCAACATATACCGCGGCAAAAGATCCCAGCGCACTGTGGTGGGCAACATAAGGGTCAGTAATTGGCAATATGGTTCGGAATGATCCGGTATCGAAATGTGCAGTTAAAATTTCATCAATGAACACAATATTCGCCTTTCCTTCATGGTCAGTTTTTGCGTTCATGCCATGATCTGCAGTGATCACCAATTTAGCACCGAGTTGATCGAGTTGACTAAAATAGCTATCTAGCATGGCGTAAAAGCTTAGTGCACCTTCTTGCTCTGGTGCATAGGTATGCTGGATAAAGTCAGTTGTGGTCAGGTACATTAAATCGGGGGCTTCTTGTTTTAACAAGGCAACGCCAGCTTTGAATACGAATTCACTGAGCTCTGGGCTATATACATCAGGTGTCTCCATACCAATAACAGCCTCAGCATTATCGATACCATGCTCTGCGAGTGTGGTTTGGTTCGCAAGCTCTGAAGAGAAACAAATAGCTTGTTTTTGGCTGCAATCAAGGCCGTGACTAAGCATGGCACGTAGTTTGTCTTTTGCTGTAATCGCGATGACTTTAGCACCAGCATGGTGAAACTCACTTAAAATCGTAGGAACACGCAGTAGTTCAGGGTTTGTCATCATGACATCTTCAGTGCCATTGAAGTAAAAGTTACCGCAAATACCGTGTTCTGCTGGTGGTGTCCCCGTAATAATCGACATGTTGTTCGGGTTGGTGAAACTTGGGATCACACAATGTGAAATGTGGTTAAGCTGTTTTTGATACAGGCTTGCCATGTATGGCATTCGCCCCTGCTTAATTGCTTCTTCAAAGTATTCTGGGGCATTACCATCAATACAAATAACAACAACAGGTTGAGATGGTAGACGGTATTGGCGATTGTTAATTGTGAGTTCGATGTTTTTCATTTTTTCTTTTCCTTAAGATTAAAATACCAATTCAATGCTGTTGTGAGGCCAACAACCGTCGCTAAATTCTATTAATGTGCCATCTTCAGCTACATTGAGCGAAGTGGTAAGTAATGCAGGTGTTGCTGAGCTTTGCTCTAGCCACTTTGCATCTTCTTCGTTTAAGAAGCCTACGCGTACTCTTGTTTCCAAGCGTTGGTAATGCTCAAAGCCGTAATGCTTATAGACACTTGTGACACTTTTATCTTCTGCGTAGATTCGATCAAATTCAGGGAAAATATGTGTCGGAAAATACTTCCTGTTGAGCAGGGTGGGTAATCCATTGACATACCTTAGGCGCACAAGTTGCCAGACCGGTTCAAATTCTTTAATCCGTAATTCATCAGCAATATTAAATGTTGCTGGAATTATGGTTAAAGAAAGGGTTTCCGATTCAACCTCCATATCAGAGGCTTCTAACCCAGTTGCAAATCGTTGGTCGCCTCGGATTCGGTACTGGCTTAATCGCTGTTTAACAAATACGCCTTTACCGTGAATGGAATAGATAACGCCTTGCTGTTGCAATAAGTTAAGCGATTTACGAACTGTCATTCTTGTCACGCCAAATCGTTCTGCCAAGATATTCTCACTTGGAAGCGCAGTGTTTGGCGGATAGATATCTCGTTTGATTTCATTCAATAATGTTTCGTAGATTTCTCGCCATATGGCTTTTCTTTTTGTATTCATATTCTTCTATAGCTGACTATTTAATTATTTTTCTACGTAAAAAGTTACTTAATTGTTCGACTGATAACACAAGAACAAAAATCATTAAGATAATGGTTGTTGCTGTGCTGTAGTTAAACATGTCCATGGCAACTTTTAGTTCAATGCCTATCCCACCTGCACCCACTAACCCGAGAATAACGGAGGAGCGGGTGGCTTTTTCCAGAGCAAAGATGGAATCATTAATAAATGACGGCATCGCGTTAGGAATAACCGCGGCAAAAGTGACATCTAAGGTGTTACCTCCCATGGTACGTATTGCTTCTTGTGGTCCTTTATCTTGCTCTTCCATTGATTCAGCAAAAAACTTACCTAAGAATCCAATGGTATCAATTGCAATTGTCATGGCTCCGGCAATCGGCCCTAAACCGACGGTAATAACAAACACTAATGCCCAGATGAGATCGGGTACCGTCCTGAAAAATGAGATAGTATTTCTCATGACAAAGCGTATTGCCGGATGAGGTGAAAGGTTTCTTGCGGCAAGTATGGCCATCGGAATACTGACGATGATACCGATAACGGTGCCACACAATGCCATCAAAAACGTTTCCCATAGCAATTTGCTGAGCATCTCAATACGCGTGAGGTTGGGCGGGAACATTTGATCGATTAAACGACCAATTCTAGGTGCGCCATCTAGGATGGTTCCAAAATTAAACCCTATTTGGGTAAATGCGGTATACACCAAAGCAAACGCTACAATACCGAGTACAAAAGAGATCGATGATGGTGTTTCAAGACGCTTTGGTAGCTTAAGCGTAGTCATAAATCGCCCCTAACTTCTCAACAGTTGTATCGCTACTGGCAACATCGAGATCGACTTTGCCATTTTTTAGTCCAATAATGCGATCAGCGTATTTCACTGCATGGGACAGATGGTGAGAAATAAACACCAAGGTTACATTTTTCTCTGATGCTAACTTAGAAAATAACGACATAATTTCTTCACCAGCCACAGGATCAAGGCTGGCGACAGGTTCGTCGGCAACGATTAAGGTAGGTTGCTGCATTAAGGCTCGAGCAATTGCAACTCGCTGAGCTTGCCCTCCCGATAGGCTGCCAGCAGGGCGAGCGGCGAAATCAGCTAGGCCGACTTGTTTCAGGCACTCTATCGCTTCTTCTCTAAGGTGCTGCGGAGCGGTAGCCTGAGTCCAACACAATGGCCGAAAACGTGTTCGACCTAATGCCCCGTGAAGTACATTGGAAAGCACGGACAAGCGTCCCATAATATTGTGTTTTTGATGAACAAAACCGACCTTCGCTAATACTTGTTTATTTGCTCTGCTACCTTGGTTGATATGCAGCGATTGGCCAAAGAAACTCACTTCTTTAGCTCGGCTTTCGATAATGCCAAGACAAGCGCGCATTAGTGTTGATTTCCCCGCACCGTTAGAGCCGATGATGGCAATTTTATCACCCTGTTCGATATCAAGATCTAAGCCTTGATACAGGTAGTCAGTTCCATTGAATGTGACGTGAAGATCCCTGACTTTCAACGCCTGCACACTGGCTTGGATTTGAGCTTGTGGACATGCAATATCAAACAGAGAGTGCTCTTGTAATGTATTTGCAGCTGACATGTTATTCTCCGAGGAACTTGTCAAATGACATCAGGCCTACAGATTGGTACATGCGGCGAATGTAGTCATAATCGCTATCGTCAACGTCTGTGAGGAAGCGCCCACCAGTGTACTTTTTATTCATTTCAGCACTCATGATAGCGTTAAGCATTTCTTCCTGATTATCTGCAAAGGCACGGCGAACGAGTTCGATGTCTGATTGTGATACATGCTTGCCTGCGACAATTTGGTCATTCGGTAGGTCGGGGCCACGGCCGATGACCTTAAAGCCCTCATTAGGGAATAGCTTTCTGATGCCATCGAGGTAGGCACTACTAATAGCAACTGCATCGACATCACCACGTAGCATGGCTTCGACAGATACATTGCGATGTAGGTTTAATGCTCGGTAATCAACACCTTGTTTCAGGCCATGATCAGATAATAGCTGGGCAGGAGCGAGGTGTTGAGAGGTTGAACCAACATCACCAAAAGCGATAGTTTTCCCTTTGAAGTCCGTCAGACTATTAAGCTCTGAATCTGCAGTCGTAAAAATTTTGCCGAAGTAATTCATTCGCTGCCAACCGACGACTGGCGTTGCTTTTGCTCTTTGACGAAAAATTACATATTCAGCAGGGCCAACTAAAGCAAAATCGAGTAGTTCACTATTCAGAGCTTCAACCGCAGAGTTACGGCTGCTAACGGGATAAAATTCAACACTCTTTCCTGTGAGTTCTTCTAATTTTGCTTTGAATGGCCCGAAATTTGTATGTAAAGCCTCAAGCCCAGCAACTTCGGTCGCGGCAAATTTAATGGTATCAGCGGCTAGCGCGACCGGACTGATTATAAGCGAGCAAGCAACAGCGAATTTCTTAAATGACGACTTCATATTTAGCATCCTGGCTATAGAAATTGAATATAGGTAAAAATGGGTCTTGTATACGCTTGTCACCACTTGTGTATACAAGGTGTATTATTGATTGAGTTTATGACAGTGAGATAAATATCCGTGACATTAAGATGATGCTTTTATGTCTTTACGCAGCGGCTCTATAGGTAGCGCTGTTTGATTAAAGAGCAGTTCAAACTGGCATTAAGTTTCGAATCGAAACTTAATGGCTTGGTTTTAGCTCTTTTAATGCCTTGATAATAGGACTTTAAGCAAAATAATTGTGCTTTAAGTTATGTTGTGAAATAATTTATCTATAATTTAAGTTCTGAAGTGAAATTTAAGTGCGGAAACGAAACACTCAAGTAAGAAGGCATTCGATTACACAGCTGGTTCAGCAGAAAGGTGAAGTCAGTGTTGAGGCGCTTTCTGAGCTATTCGAAACATCGGAAGTTACGATTCGAAAAGATCTCACTTATCTAGAAAAAAGCGGCCAGCTTCTTAGACGTTATGGTGGAGCGATCTCTCTGCCTCAAGAAGCGGTTGATGAAGTATTGAATGAATCTGATCACACCTCAGCCACGAAAGAGTGTGTTGCTGAAGCTGCGATAGCGTTAATCCGAGACCATAATCGCATTGTGATTGACTGTGGCAGCACAACGGGCGCATTAGTGTCTAAGCTTGGTAGCAAGAAAGGTTTAGTGGTTATGACGAACTCATTGCCTCTTGCGAATGCAATTAATGAACTTGAAAACGAACCAACACTTTTGATGACTGGCGGAACTTGGGATAGCCATTCTGACTCGTTTCAAGGTCAAGTTGCCGAGTCGGTACTTCGTTCTTATGACTTTGATCAGCTATTTATAGGTGCTGACGGTGTTGACCTTTCCCGTGGCACAACAACATTTAACGAATTAATTGGCCTTAGTAATGTCATGGCAGAAGTTGCTCGTGAGGTCATCGTAATGATTGAGTCTGAAAAGGTAGGAAGAAAAATTCCCAACTTAGAACTCGGTTGGGATGCCATTGATATCCTTGTTACAGACAATGGCTTACCAAATGAATACAAAACTCAAATTGAATCTCATGGCGTAAAAGTTATTTGCGCCAAGTAAGAATTAATCTCCCCCATTTCCCAATTTAGTCGGTTTCTATGGGGCAACAATATTTAAAATGGAGAAATAACATGTGTGGAATCGTAGGTGCGGTAGCACAGCGTGATGTAGCAGAAATTTTGGTAGAAGGTCTACGTCGTCTTGAATATCGCGGATATGACTCAGCAGGTGTGGCTGTTGTTGACAGTGAATCAAACCTAACGCGCGTTCGTCGTCTAGGTAAAGTGCAAGAGCTAGCAGACGCAGTAGAAGCACAAGAAGTGCTTGGTGGTACTGGTATCGCACATACTCGTTGGGCAACACACGGTGAGCCTTCGGAAGCTAATGCCCATCCACATATGTCTGGTGACATTGCGGTTGTACACAATGGTATTATCGAAAACCATGAAGAGCTGCGTACCTTGCTACAAGGCCGTGGCTATGAATTTACATCACAGACTGATACTGAAGTTATTGCTCACTTAGTAGAGTGGGAGCTTCGTACCTCAGATTCTTTGGTTGAGGCGCTACAGAAAACAGCTAAGCAACTTGATGGTGCTTACGGTACTGTCGCGGTTGATCGTAGAGACCCAAGCCGCATTGTGGTTGCTCGTTCTGGTAGCCCAATCGTTATTGGTTTCGGTGTGGGTGAAAACTTCCTAGCATCAGACCAACTTGCTCTATTAAGCGTTACTCGTCGCTTCATGTACCTAGAAGAAGGTGATGTCGCGGAAATAACCCGCCGTGAAGTCACGGTGTTTGATGCTTTTGGCGAACGTGTTGAGCGTGAAATCGCAGAATCGAACGCTGAGCATGATGCGGGTGATAAAGGTCAATACCGTCACTTCATGCAAAAAGAGATCTTTGAACAACCAACAGCATTGATCAATACAATGGAAGGTCGTATTACGGACAATGCGGTTGTTACAGAAAGCATTGGTGTTAAAGCGGTAGAGATTCTTAACAAAGTTGAACACGTTCAAATTATTGCGTGCGGTACTTCTTATAACGCAGGTATGACTGCGCGTTATTGGTTTGAATCATTGGCTGGTGTTAGTTGCGACGTCGAGATTGCCTCTGAATTCCGCTACCGCAAGTTCGTGACTCGTCCAAATAGCTTGTTGATTACGCTTTCTCAGTCTGGTGAAACGGCTGATACATTAGCCGCGCTACGCTTAGCGAAAGAAAAAGGCTATATGGCAGCTATGACAGTATGTAACGTGGCTGGCTCATCGCTTGTTCGTGAATCTGATTTTGCCTTTATGACTCGTGCAGGAACAGAGATTGGTGTTGCTTCTACGAAAGCTTTCACCACGCAGTTGTCGGCACTATTAATGTTAGTGACAGCACTCGGTAAGCAGAAGCAGCTGATTAGCCGTGAAAAAGAAACGGAAATTGTAGAAGCACTTCATGCACTACCTAAGCAAATTAATGCCGCTTTGGCTTACGACAAAGAAATTGAAGCACTAGCGGAAGACTTTGCCGATAAACACCATACGCTATTCTTAGGTCGTGGTGAGTTTTACCCAATCGCGGTTGAAGCATCACTAAAGTTAAAAGAAATCTCGTATATCCACGCAGAAGCGTACGCCGCTGGTGAGTTGAAGCATGGTCCATTAGCATTGATTGATGCTGATATGCCAGTAGTGGTAGTTGCACCAAACAACGAGTTGTTAGAGAAGCTAAAATCGAACATTGAAGAAGTGCGTGCTCGTGGTGGTTTACTGTATGTCTTCGCTGATGAAGACGCAGGCTTTGAAGCCGATGAAAACATGAAGATTATCACGATGCCTCATGTCAGCGACATCACCGCACCTATTTACTACACGATCCCGATGCAGCTACTGTCTTACCATGTTGCTTTAATTAAAGGTACTGATGTCGATCAGCCTCGTAACTTGGCTAAAGCGGTAACGGTTGAGTAATAGAGTTTAGATTGAATTGTTGGTGTGTAGAAAAGTAATAAAGTCTTATACCAAGCAATAAAGAATCATACTAAAAAGGCAGTGAAGAGTTATCTTCGCTGCCTTTTTGTCTTTCGTAGACACATTTCCTAAATCGTTTTTGTCCCAAACCTTCTCAGCGCCATCAAGCTACATCCTTGAACGCTTTGGTTTTGACCAAATTAATCGAATAGTAGTACAGGGGAGTTATGCGGGAATTTTCTGTATTTTCTTCTGAAATGCACCTTCTATTCACGCAATGCTATGTTATTACTTGAGTTTTATAGTAATTGGTCGCAACATAGATAGAATGTAAATTCATAAAAATTCCGTCTATAAAGCGTTAGGCGACCTAGATACCGAAGGACAGAACAGGTGCAAATCATTGAGCTAAATTCTTGGAATATGCATTATCCGAAACCTCTGTCATCAATACGGCATGAACATGAGAAGCACCACCTAGAAGTAGCATTGCAAGAAGCCACTTTGATTTTGATATAGATTTATCTAATTTATTCATTTTTGTTTCCCTCTAAAAATATTAATTACTTTAGAT
>NZ_JAKJSJ010000103.1:0-11119 GCF_050336715.1 Photobacterium makurazakiensis | reverse complement strand
TATTTATAACATTCAAATTAAAAGAGCCACGCGACAATTACTGCCTCGCTCTTTTAAAGCTTGATTGCCACTGCTGCTAAACTCCTTATTGTGTAAATAGATTTCGCCCGCTGACTTTCAGCGGGCTTTTTTTTATATTTCAGGTTTTAGTTTTATTAAATCCGGATACGCAAAAGAAAAAGAGAGTTCTTCACAAGTTATAGTGGCATCGACCACCTTAGAATCACGATCAAATGACGGCAAAAACTCAGGCTCAACTAAACCAGCCTTCTGTGCCATACAGGAGTAATATCTCTCACGAGTTGGATGACTTGGGGCCGCTAAATGGAAAACTTGATGCTTTGGCCACTGATCAATAATGCACCCTATCGCTTCGATACAATCAATTTGATGAATAAGGTTCACTCTATCCTTGCCATGCTCTAACCCGGCCCGTCCTGACAAGAACTTCACTGGATGACGATTTGGCCCAATCAAGCCAGCTAACCTCAAAACAACAGCATTCTCTCCCCACTCCGAAAGTAAGTGCTGCTCTAGTTGAGCATGTGCTTTGGACGACTTGGTATCAGGTTGTGCTTGAGTACTTTCCGTTATCTGTCCACAGGCAGATCCGTATACACCAGTGCTACTAATAAACAAAACGTGTTTACAGCCAGCTAATTTGGCATTTTGAGAAAGTAGTGAAACATTAGTGATAAAATCTTGATCTGCGCCTTGATGACGACCAGGTGCAATGTTAATGATCAAGATATCAGCATTCAAAAAATCAGTGATTTCATCCCGTCGTTGATGATTATCTAGATCATCAGGTAACGTTATCGCTACACCAGAAATCCCTTTTTTCTCTAGTGCTTGTGCCGCAATAGCTTGTTGTTTGCTTCCCCAAACGTCAATGCCTTTAGCTACCAGACTCACCGCAAGAGGAAAGCCTAGCCAGCCACATCCACAAATACTTACTTTCATAATCCCCCTCATTACGTGGTTTATAAGCACATATCACGATGTACCACCTGTCATTGAACGACTATCCGCATTTATTTCATCCTGTAAATTAATTCCCAATAGATGAAAATAAACAACAGAATTTGCCAAAATAGACGCCATAAACGCTATTTTTATAAAAAAGAATTTCATTTCTGAAAGGAAAAACTCGATCCCTGTCAAACTATAATAAAAAGTAAAAGCTATAGTCATGGATTTTGCTAGGAGCAGATCCATGAAAAGTAGTATAGTTTCATCAAAATGGCTTATATGTTGATGAAAGCCGATAACGAAATTCAGTAACGAGCGGTAACCGCCATGAATACCTTAGAGAAAATTCAAAAGAACTTAGATAATTTCAGTAAATCTGAACGCAAGGTTGCTGAAGTTATACTTACGTCACCACAAACCGCTATTCACTCAAGTATCGCTACGCTTGCTAAGATGGCAGATGTCAGTGAACCGACGGTCAACCGATTCTGTCGACGTTTGGACACCAAAGGCTTTCCTGACTTTAAACTACATTTAGCTCAAAGCTTGGCGAATGGTACGCCGTATGTAAACCGAAATGTCGAAGAGGATGATGGGCCAGATGCCTACACCTCAAAGATTTTCGAGTCAACGATGGCCTGTCTTGATGTCGCTAAGAATAGCCTTGACCCAATGCAGGTTAACCGTGCCGTTGATCTCTTAACCCAAGCAAAGAAAATTTCTTTCTTTGGTTTAGGTGCTTCAGCGTCTGTGGCCCATGATGCGCAAAATAAGTTCTTTCGCTTTAACATTCCGATAGTAAGCTTCGACGATATTGTCATGCAACGCATGAGTGTCATTAATTGCACAGATAATGACGTAGTCGTTATGATCTCACATACTGGCCGCACTAAAAGCCTAGTAGAAGTTGCCCGTATGGCACGAGAGAACGGTGCAACGGTTATCGGCATTACCGCAAAAGACTCCCCCCTTGATCGCGAATGTTCACTGTCTATTTGCCTTGATGTACCAGAAGATACTGATGTTTACATGCCAATGGCAAGCCGTGTGGTTCAAATGACCGTTATCGATGTACTGGCAACAGGTTTCACGCTTCGTCGCGGCTCAGGGTTTCGTGAAAACCTTAAACGCGTAAAAGAATCACTGAAAGATTCTCGCTTCTCTAAAGAAGGCATAATGTAATCATCTCAATACCTTTATTGTGATTGTTATAAAAGCACGGGCTCCTAACCCGTGCTTTTTAATATAGAGCCCCTTGCAATACTATATAACCTCGAATACTTAGTTAGGTTAGTACTTACTTCGTCACCTACACTTAAACGAAGGCACAATAATATAGCTTAGAAGCGATGAGTAGTTATTCTATTATCCCCACAATTTCCTTCAACAGCTGCAAAACTATTCAGTGTTTATGCTTGTAGTACGTATTTTTCTTACATTTTGTTGATGAAGAACAGCTTCTAATCCCGCTTGTTTGTAGTAATATTTCATACACACCCATGAAGCGCTGGCTAACATGCAATCGTTTCAATGGAAAATAATGATACAGATGGAGTTTCTAATGTCAGATAGGCTAAGACGTACTAAAATCGTAACTACTTTGGGTCCAGCTACCGATCGCGATAATAACCTTGAAAAAGTGATTGCTGCCGGTGCTAACGTAGTACGTATGAACTTCTCTCATGGTAGCCCTGAAGACCACATTCAGCGCACTCAGACTGTACGTGAAATCGCCGCAAAACTTGGTAAGCACGTTGCTATTCTTGGCGATTTGCAAGGCCCAAAAATCCGAGTTTCGACATTCAAAGACAACAAAATTCAACTTGCTATTGGTGATAAATTCACCCTAGACAGCGATCTTCCAAAAGGCGAAGGTAACCAGCAAGCTGTTGGTCTTGATTACAAAGAACTACCAAAAGACGTTGAAACAGGCGATGTATTATTGCTTGATGATGGGCGCGTTCAACTTCGTGTCACCGCCGTAGAAGGCAACAAAGTACACACTGAAGTCACAGTTGGTGGCCCACTTTCAAACAATAAAGGCATCAATAAGAAAGGCGGTGGCCTTTCTGCTGAAGCACTTACAGACAAAGATAAGGCTGATATCCTTACAGCTGCAAAAATGGGTGTTGACTACCTAGCAGTATCATTCCCACGTAATGGCGAGGACATGAAATATGCTCGTCGCCTTGCAACTGATGCAGGCCTAGAAGCAAAGTTAGTCGCAAAAGTTGAACGTGCAGAAGCCGTTGCAACAACAGAAGCAATGGATGACATCATCATGGCATCTGATGCTGTTATGGTAGCTCGTGGTGATCTTGGTGTTGAAATTGGTGACCCTGAGCTTGTTGGCGTTCAGAAAAAACTTATCCGTCGCGCGCGCAGCCTGAACCGTACTGTTATCACTGCAACGCAGATGATGGAATCAATGATCACCAGCCCGATGCCAACACGTGCAGAAGTAATGGATGTTGCTAACGCCGTGCTAGATGGTACCGATGCTGTAATGCTGTCAGCTGAAACCGCTGCGGGTGACTTCCCAGTTGAAACAGTTACTGCAATGGCAAGTGTTTGTGTTGGAGCGGAAAAAGAGCCAAGCATTAACGTTTCAAATCACCGTATTGCACGTACGTTTGAATCACCAGAAGAAACCATTGCAATGTCGACCATGTATGCTGCGAACCACATGGAAGGCGTTAAAGCGATGATAACGATGACAGAATCTGGTCGTACACCACTGATGATGTCTCGTATTTCATCTGGTTTACCAATTTTCGCAATGTCTCGCAACGAAAAGACACTAAACCGTGCTTCACTTTTCCGCGGTGTAACACCTATCTTTTTCGACCGCGATAGCGACGCTGGCCTAGCTGCTGCAAAACATGCCATTGTTGTGTTAAAAGAACAAGGCTACCTAGAGCAAGGTGACCTTGTTATTATCACTCAAGGCGATGTGATGGATACCATTGGTTCAACCAACAACATGCGAATTCTGACTGTAGAATAAGCAAAAAAAGCGTAACTCTCGTTACGCTTTTTGTTTATAACGGGGTTATGGGTATGTTCTATCGACCCGTACCCCGTTATCAAAATATAAAATCCTTACCGCATCACCACGCTTAAAGATCATACTTTGATCAACATCTTGAATGATATTGATTAATGACCCATCTTCCGCTTTTACCAGAATTTCCACTAATCGATAATTAATTGTTTTTTGCGTCGGCTGACGATTATGTGCAATACCCGCCCCAGCCACAGCACCCACAGCCGTTGCAACCTCACGACCAGTACCACCACCAAACTGATTACCAATAAGTCCACCAATTACACCACCTAATAAGGTTTCCCAGCCATTTTTCTGAGAATTAATGACCTCTTGATGCGTGATATATCGAACACTATCAATATCACCAAAAACAACCTGATTAACTGTTCTAGCCTGATTCCGGTTGTAAGGGGCGGCTGAAACGGCCAACGGTAAAATTAGCAATAACATTAACCACTTTCTCATCATATAATCCCCCTTTCTTTGTAAGTAACGCCACGATGGCGAACTATTTAAACTACATTTATTTTAATTATGGCTATTTATCTTCCGGAGCTTGATCCGGTCAGCACCGACTTCCCATCCACGTCAACAGCAATGGAAGATCCTAACGGTTTATTAGCGTTCGGTGGTGACTTACGCCCTGAGCGCCTACTTTCGGCTTATCGACAAGGTATCTTCCCGTGGTTCTCAGAAGGCGACCCCTTACTTTGGTGGAGTCCTGCACCAAGGGCTATCTTTACGCCTCATCAATTTAAACCCAGTAAAAGTTTAAAAAAGTTTTATCGTAAGTCAGGCTATCAAATCACACTGAACAATGCCTGTCACGAGGTAATCCGTTTATGTGCAGATACCCGTGGAGAAGATGAAACCTGGATAACAACTGACATGATAGAGGCTTACCAGCTCATGCACCGCCTTGGCTATTGCCACTCCGTTGAAGTTTGGAAAAATGAGCAGCTAGTCGGTGGGTTGTATGGTATTGGGGTCGGTACCGTCTTTTGTGGCGAATCCATGTTTTCACTGGCTGATAATGCATCGAAAATTGCATTATGGTTTTTCTGCCAGCACTTTACCGCATATGGAGGCACCTTGATTGATTGTCAAATAATGAATAATCATTTGGCCTCTCTGGGCGCAGAAGAAATAGACAGACAATCTTTTACTCAAGATCTTCATCGATACAGAGATGCCATACTAAACCTAGGGTGCTACCAACCGCAGGAATTGACACTAACGCCATCATGACCAGTTTTAATAAATTATCACTTCGCATCGGGTTAACGCCTGAGTCAGACTGTAATTACCTGCCTTCTGAACAGGAGCAGCTCGGGGTCGTAATGGATCACCAGTGGCTAACCCCTGCAGGGTATAGCGTCCTTTTAGCCTCTGGTTATCGCCGTAGCGGCCAAGCCGTATACAAGCCGATGTGTCAACACTGCCAAGCTTGTACCCCATTACGTGTTGACTGTGTAGCGTTTACACCGTCAAAAAGCCAAAAACGGCAACTGAACCAAGTTAAAAAGCTGCGTTGGGAATTTAAACGCACACTGGATGACAATTGGTATTCATTATATGAAAGGTACATTAGCCAACGCCACTCTGATGGCAGTATGTATCCCCCCAATAGAGAGCAATTTTTTGAGTTTTGCACAGCTCCTTGGATGTCGACATTATTTTTACATGCGTACGATGGCGATACGTTAATTGCAATTGCAGTAACAGACGTCTTTGATAACGCCATGAGTGCGGTCTATAGTTTTTTTGAACCTGAGCATACCCTATCACTCGGATCACTCTGCGTGCTTTACCAAATCCAGTATTGTCAGCAATCTGGTAGAAAATGGCTATATCCGGGCTACCAAATTGATAATTGCAAGGCAATGAACTACAAAGTACGCTTTAAACCTCATCAAAAATTATCAGAAAACGGTTGGGAAACGACCTGTTAGTCTAATAAAGGTGTAATTTTCACTGTCGCTCGCAACGAAATGAGATAAAATACGTTTTAATGCGTCACAGTTGCTGACAAAGCCCTATAGCAAGGGTAAAATTGCGGCCTAGACTTTACACTCAAACAGATTCAAGGCATTATCCAGCCCGATCAGACGAATGGCTGGTAGCCTAAGAGGATTCAATGGCAAAAGAAGACGTAATTGAAATGCAAGGTACTGTACTTGATACACTGCCTAACACTATGTTCCGCGTTGAGCTAGAAAACGGTCACGTTGTTACCGCTCACATCTCTGGTAAAATGCGTAAAAACTACATCCGTATTCTTACTGGTGACAAGGTAACTGTGGAACTGACTCCATACGACCTAACCAAAGGCCGTATCGTCTTCCGCGCCCGTTAATCTTGAATCAAGATTAAGAATACAAATAAAACCCGGCCTAGAGCCGGGTTTTATTTATCCTGCTGTATCTCATTTCATCGTTACCCCGCTAAGACCTATCTTCCGACTATTGAGCAAAAATTCTTATCGTCACCAGAAAAATGTTAATTTGCCACCGTCATGTTTTGATCGTCTAATCGCACTGCACCCATTAAGTCATCACAGCTAGACATGTCGAGGTGTAGTCGGCTTATAACAAGCCTCTTCTTTCTCTCATACCGTATATTTATCTACATCACGGTCGTTTGGGAATGACAATGAAACTATTTGCAATTCATTACCCCTCAGCACAACAACACTGTCCGTTGATACAACGAACGATAGCGTATCCATTCGTCTCGCAATTGGCTTAGCGGCTCTCCCCCAGCTCGTCATCGTCTTGTCAGAAGTAATTACGAGCCGAAAACACTATAAATTTTTTTACTCGGTGCCAACGGTCGTACCGCTGAGCTAAAGCACAGCTGTATCTCATTTTGACTGTCAGCACCCAATCACTATCGAGGAAAAGACATGAGTGATTGGTCTATCAATGATGCACGTGACGTCTACAATACCCCATATTGGGGACAAGGTTATTTTGATATCAATGGTAACGGTGAAGTCGTTGTCAAACCAGAAAGCCATAATCCTGATAACGCTGTTGTGCTTTCTCAATTAGCCGATGAGCTAATTGAACAAGGCGCATCACTACCTATTTTGGTAAGGTTTCCTGACATCTTGCAACATCGGGTTGATAGCCTTTGCTCAACCTTCAACCATGCGATTGAAAGTTATGGCTATACAGGCGAATACCTCGCGGTTTATCCAATAAAAGTAAACCAGCAAGAAGCGGTAGTGAGTGAGATCCTAAAAAGCCAGTATGCGAAACAACAACGTCAACTCGGTCTTGAGGCAGGCAGTAAGCCAGAGCTAATGGCTGTTCTGGCAATGGCACAAGAAGCCAGTTCAGTAATTGTATGTAATGGCTATAAAGATCGGGAATACATTCGATTAGCACTTATCGGTGAGAAGCTAGGGCATGAAGTCTATATCGTCCTAGAGAAGCTCTCTGAACTTGATTTAGTCTTGAAAGAGGCAGAGGCGTTAGGTGTAAAACCTCGATTAGGGTTACGCGCACGCTTGGCCTCGCAAGGCAAAGGGAAATGGCAAGCTAGCGGTGGCGAAAAATCTAAATTTGGCTTATCCGCAGCACAAGTACTCTCGGTAACAAGCCAGTTACGCCAGCACGGTATGCTAGATTGCCTCCAATTATTACATTTCCACCTTGGATCGCAAATTGCCAATATCCGTGATGTACGACAAGGGGTTAGTGAAGCGGGTCGTGTTTACGCTGAACTCAGCAAACTTGGCGCGATCATCACGACTGTCGATGTGGGTGGTGGGCTCGCCGTTGATTATGAGGGAACTCGTAGTCAAAGTAGCTGTTCAATGAACTACAGCTTACGTGAATATGCCAATAACGTTGTCGCGGCTTTAGGCGATGTATGCCGAGAGTATCACATCACTATGCCAAGGATTATCTCTGAATCAGGCCGCAACTTAACAGCGCATCATGCGGTATTAATTACCGATGTTGTCGGTGTAGAAAGCTACAAGCCTGAGTATGTTTATCCGCCAGCAGATAAATCGCCACAGGTACTGCACAATATGTGGAATTCATGGCTGGCCTTAAGTGAGCATGCAGACCACCGCTCTTTGGTTGAAATTTTCCATGACAACCAAAGTGATTTGGCAGAAGTACACACCCAATTTTCAATGGGTATGGTTAATTTTGAAGAACGCGCTTGGGCTGAGCAAGTTAGCTTACGTCTATGTCATGAACTAGAGAAACTGCTGGCAGCTAAGCACCGTGCCCACCGTCCATTACTGGACGAACTGCATGAGCGACTAGCAGATAAGTTCTTTGTGAACTTCTCGCTTTTTCAATCTTTACCAGATGCATGGGGAATTGATCAGGTCTTTCCAGTATTGCCACTGAGTAACCTAGACAAGGCACCAGATCGTCGCGCAATAATGCTCGATATCACCTGCGACTCAGATGGGGCAATCGATCAATACATAGAAGGCCAAGGTATTGAAAGTACGCTTGCGGTACCGGCTTGGACTGATGAAGCCCCCTACCGTATGGGTTTCTTTCTAGTTGGTGCATACCAAGAGATTCTAGGTGATATGCATAACCTCTTTGGTGATACCGATACTGCAATCGTCCGCTGTAAACCAGAAGGCGGCTATCACATCGACGCTATTGAACGAGGTGACAGTGTTGGTGATGTGCTTCGTTATGTTCACATCAGCCCTGAAAAGCTTTTGAACCAATATGAAAGCATGGTGATGCAACACTTACCAGAGCATGAGCACGCAAATATTCTCGGTGAACTGACTGAAGGATTAAGCGGGTATACCTATCTCGAAGATATTCGAACCAATAAGTAAATTTTCATTAACGCACCAACCCTTCAATAGTGAAGAAGGGTTGGTTACTACTATCGCAATAGACACGATACCGTTAATGCGATAATGGAGTTAACTATGGCAACACTCGCCACGCACCCTGATTATTCGCTATATGCCAATGCATTTGGCTTTTTACGTCAGCCACTAGAGTTTAATCCACTCGCCTCCAAGGCAGATGTTGTTATCACAGGCGTACCATTCGACATGGCGACAACGGGTCGCTCTGGTAGCCGAATGGGTCCAGGGGCAATTCGCCAGATTTCTACCAATCTGGCTTGGGAAGGACGACGCTGGCCATGGCCTTTCACCCTTAGCGATAAAATCACAATGGCCGACTGCGGAGACTTAGTTTTTGACAGCGGTGATGCAGGCCAAATGTGCGAACGCCTTGAACATCACGCGACAAGCTTGATTGAGCAAGGGAAAGCCCTACTGACTTTCGGCGGCGATCACTTTGTTACTCTGCCCTTGCTTAGAGCACATGCAAAACATTACGGTGAAATGGCATTGATCCACTTTGATGCGCATACCGATACGTATGACATGGGTAGCCAATATGATCATGGAACCATGTTCTACCACGCACCGAATGAAGGCTTAATTGATCCCAAACACTCAGTACAAATTGGTATCCGTACCGATTATGATAACAAACAGGGCTTTAATGTTCTGGATGCAGCAACTACGAATGATTGGCCAGTTCAACAAATTGTCGAGACAATTAAAGCCACCGTCGGCACTCGTCCAGTGTATTTAACGTTTGATATCGACTGCCTAGACCCAGCCTATGCACCCGGTACAGGTACACCTGTTTGTGGCGGTATTTCATCAGACAAGGCACTAAAGATCATTCGAGGCTTACAAGGAATTAATTTGGTGGGTATGGATGTAGTCGAAGTCGCCCCAGCCTATGATCACGCCGATATTACGGCTTTAGCTGCAGCAACAATTGCAACCGAGTTACTTCATCTTTGGGCAAGCCAGCACTGATCAACCGCAAAAAAAATTAAGTCGGGGGCCACACGGCCTCCACCTTCTAACGCTACGTATAACAACCTGGTCCGCGATATCATGTCGACGTACTATCACGCTGAGGCTGCTATTTTTTCGAGAACGACTCAAAACTCCGTAAAAAAGCTTCCATTATCACACTCATTTTCTCTCCTTTTTGCATCGCAAGAGCAAGCTGTAAATCATAGCTAAAAGACGACTCAGACAACGCTTTCATCTCACCAAGATTTACCCAATTCTCAGCGTAACGCCGAGGAAGATACCCCACATAGCGCCCCGACATTATCATAAATGCCAGCCCCTCAGACAAATATGAGAATGCTGTCGGAGATGGTAATTTTTGGACCAGTTTACTTTTAGTATCAGGGGAATAACAGCCTTGGGCATAATTCGTCAACGTTAAGTCATCAACCAAAACACTCTGTTTTGTATACAGTATACTTTTTTGGCCACAGTACAGATCGATAGTCACAGGAAAGTGTACCAACACTCGTAGGCTCGATTTGAGTTCAGAAAAGGCTCCGATTCCCAAATGAATAGACCCATCCATCAGCTCTTTTTCAATTTCGTCATTCGACATCACTTTAATACAAATATGGACATCGGGATAAAGTGTTGAGAATTGGTGGATCACTTCAGGCACACGAGTACTCGGAGACATCGTCGAATTATCCAAGACGCCAACTCTTAATTCACCAGTTAGCGTTCCACCAGCATGTGCCACATTATTGTTAAACTTCTCTAACGCGCTAAAAAGATGGCAGGCTTCTTCATAAACCATTTGCCCGCTTTGGGTTAACGAAAACCCCGCCCGCCCTCGATTACATAGTTTCATCCCTAACCGAGTTTCCAAATCTTGGATATATGTACTAATGCTCGATAGTGCTATATTCAATGACACTTGCGCTTGTGTAAAACCGCCATGCTCAACCACGGCAATAAATACACTTAGCAATCTAATATCGACATTATTCGATTTTCCGATTGAATACCCGATTTGATTTTGCATTCCCCCAACTCCCCCTAACCGCAAAATGTTAAATCCAAGTTAACTACCAACATTAATCTTATCTATAAAATTCTCAACCACTATTTTTAAAAAATCTACAAATCCTGAACTTTTCTATTTTTATGGTTAAACAGAGAAGAAATCCCCATCGTTTCTCACCACGCCGCCACACAAGCAAATTAAGTGACTGAAAATAAAGAACAAAGCAAGCCAATCAATAAATGAATGC
>NZ_JAKJSJ010000102.1:0-11341 GCF_050336715.1 Photobacterium makurazakiensis | reverse complement strand
CCCTTAACACGTGGCATTTTTAGTATGAATTGGCTTTTGTGATTATGGGGCAAGGTTTTGTTTCAGTGGCGGGCAACTTCACAAGGGCGTTATATGTCATTTTTCTTACGGTTTAGGTCTCATTGTCACTGGGTGTTTTGTGGTTTCAATGTGGGTCGCAATGCAGTGAAAATCGTTTCGTGAACTGGTGCGGTTAACCTAAGCCTCATGCCAATATTCATTGGTTCAAATAACCTTGTCTCTCAAATTCATGAATCCGCACTGTTGAATCTGGAGCTGGTTCGTTATGATTTCAGTGTTTACTAAGTTGCTGAAATCACAATGCCAAGTAAGGCTTTAATTGTTGGTAGCTTGGGGGGCAGGGTTACAGTTAGCATCGGCGGTATGGGTTTGTTTTTCCTGTTGTCTCGGTGGGGCGGCCAAGCCGCTTTATGTTCAGTTTTCATATAACAAACTGTGCAAGTTGACCCTTAACACGTGGCATTTTCAGTATAAATTGGCTTTTGTGATTATGGTGTACTGTTTTGGTTTAGGGGCGGGCAACTTCACAAGGGCGTTATGGCTTTATCTCTACCTTCATCAAAGTCATCCAGTTTTTCGATGGTTGTTGGTCATCAGTTATACGGTGAAATGCCGCTAAAATCGTTCGTGGATTATTGCGGTTTGCAGTTCAGCACTCATCAAATTCATTGCCAATTATGGTTAAATGTAGCGAGTTCTTTAGTCGCAACGGCAGGGTATTTTGTTGTGGTTGTTTTATCGAACGTTGCGGTTATCGACTTGGTAGCCATAAGTTAGCTTTTATTCGCTGGCTATATTTGTTCAAATTTCGCTAGCCGCAATTTGTCATCATATGTTGTTGGTTTCTACGCTGGCTGCGGTTCAAGGTTGGGTGGTCATAAGGTTCTTTTTGAACGTCAGCATTGTTGTTTTCAGGTTTGCGTGCCGCAACAATAGTTAGGTGTCGGATGGTGATGAGCTTATCGTTTACTAAGTTGTTGTATCCATGGCCGTTCACTTTTAGTTCTATCTGGTGCTTCGCCAAAATTGAGTCAGTATTGTGTTGTTATTGAAGTGAAAGTTGCTGGCTAATCCTAAGGGTTTAGCCATAACAAAACGCTCAAGCAGACACATTACACACGGCATTTTTGGTATGGAGAGCGGTGGGTTTGGCAGGTTAAGTGGGTGTGCTGCTTAGCTCAGCGTTATATGCCATTTTTTCTTACGGTTTAGGTCTCATTGCCGCTGGTTGTGTTGTGGTTTCAATGTGGGTCGCAATGCAGTGAAAATTGTTCCGTGAAATGGTGCGGGTTACCTTTAATCTCATGCCAATATTCATTGGTACAAATAGCCTTGTCTCTCTCAAATTCATGAATCCGCACTGTTGAATTTGGTGTTGGTTCGCTATGATTTCATCGTTTACTAAATTGCTGAAATTAAGCGGCTAAGTAAGTTAAAAAGTGCTGGTAGTGTGGCGCTCACGATTACAGTCGGCATCGAGGTTTTTGAGTGACTCCTTGCTGTCTCGGTGGGGCGGCCAAGCCGCTTTGATTTCAGTTTTCATATAACAAACTGTGCAAGTTGACCCTTAACACGTGGCATTTTCGGTAAGGGTTAGCTTATGTGATTACGGTGTAAGGTTTTAGCTTTGGGACGGGCAACTTCACAAGGGCGTTATATGCCAATTTTTCTTATAGTTTAGGTGTCATTGCCGCTGGCTGTTTTGTGGTTTTAATGTGGGTCGCAATGCAGTGAAATTCGTTCAGTGAAATGGTGCGGTTTGCTTACACCTCATGCCAATATTCATTGGTGCAAATAGCCTTGCCTCTCTCAAATTCATGAATCCGCACTGTCGGTTTTTGTACTGATTCGTTATGATTTCAGCGTTTACTAAGTTGCTGAAATCACTAAGCCAAGTTTGTATTTCAGTTGGTGGTAGTGTGGCGCTTGGGGTTACTGTTAGCATCGTGGTTTTGGGTTGTTTTTCCTGCTGTCTCGGTAGGGCGGCCAAGCCGCTTTAAGTTCAGTGTTCATATAACAAACTGTGTAAGTTGACCCTTAACACGTGGCATTTTCAGTATGAATTGGCTTTTGTGATTACGGTGTAACCTTTGGGTTTAGGGGCGGGCAACTTCACAAGGGCGTTATGTGCTCTTACAATTTTTCAGCAAGGAAGTAATTTGAAAATAAGACGTTTGGAAGATTTTGATCATAAAGGTCTTCACGAAATCTATAGCTTTACATCTGTATCAGAGAATACATCTCAGCTCCCGTTTCTGAGCTCGTCATATGTATCTGGCCTGTTTTCAGCCCCAGAACAATACACTTTAGTCGCTGAACTTGACTCTAAGGTAGTAGGTCACGTGACGATATTCTTAACGAATAAGGTTCGTGACAGGCATGCAGCGGGTATAGCTATAGCCGTTCATCCACATAGTCATGGCAAAGGCGTAGGAAAGGCTCTGATGAACGAGGCGATTCAACAAGCTGACAACTGGCTAAATTTGGTAAGAGTTGAGTTGGAAGTACACGCAGACAATCAATCAGCCGTATCATTGTACGAGAAAGTCGGCTTTGAAGTAGAAGGAACAAAGCGTCTTAGTACCTTCAAAAATGGTCGTTATATTGACATGTTATTGATGTCTAGGCTTCATCCAAAATATCAGGAATACACATAACAAGGCCATCAAATAGACCCTTTCCACGCGGCATTTTTAGTCTGAATTGGCTTATGTGTTTATGAAGATGAAGGTCTGCTTGGGGTTTTGTTGCGGGCAATTTATGGCAGGCGTTAGCAGAATAGAAGGGAAAGTTTGATGTCAGTGGAAGAAGTTGTCAGAGGCTTTATTGAACAAGTAAGGTCAGGAAAAAATCCAAACTTGGTAAGTCAATATCTAGCTCCAGTAGTTGTAGCGCATCAGGTTGTGTCTGGAGTGTCAGAAGCAATCGAAAGAACTCCCGAAAACTATCGTCGTCATGTTGAAGAATTTCTAGAAGCTTATGGGAACTTCGATTTATCTATTGAAGAGTTTCTAATTCAAGACCAAAAGGTCTATGTGCGTTGGCGCCAAGACGGGCAGCATGAGGGAGTAATTTATGGTTATGAGCCAACAGGTTTAAAACTCTCCACAGTAGGAAGTGCAGTATATCGAGTCAGCGAAAACCAAATTGTGGAATACTGGATTCAGCAAGAGAACCAAGGCTTAAGAGAGCAATTGGAAGCAAACGTTGAGCAATTCAGCTAACAAGTTGCTTAAGAGTGATTCGTAACGCGTGGCATTTGTAGTATGCGGAGGCTTATGTGATTAAGGCGTTGTGCGGTAGCTTTTTTATTGCGTTACTCACACCTTAGCAAGGCGTTATATGCCATTATTCCTTACGGTTTAGGTCTCATTGCCGCTGGGTGTTTTATGGTTTCAATGTGGGTCGTAATGCAGTGAAAATCGTTACGTGAATTAGTGCGGTTAACCTTAATCTCATGCCAATATTCATTGCTATAAATAGCATTGTCTCTCTCAAATTCATGAATCCGCACTGTTGAATTTTGTGCTGGTTCGTTATGATTTCAGTGTTTACTAAGTTGCTGAAATTAAGCGGCTAAGTAAGTTAAAAAGTGCTGGTAGTGTGGCGCTCACGATTACAGTCGGCATCGAGGTTTTTGAGTGACTCCTTGCTGTCTCGGTGGGGCGGCCAAGCCGCTTTGATTTCAGTTTTCATATAACAAACTGTGCAAGTTGACCCTTAACACGTGGCATTTTCGGTAAGGGTTAGCTTATGTGATTACGGTGTAAGGTTTTAGCTTTGGGATGGGCAACTTCACAAGGGCGTTATGTATATAAGGAGATACATTGAAAAGGGTCGGTTTGATAATTTATGGCGCTATATTCGCGCTGCTACAGATTTTAAATATTGTTAGCTCAATATTAACCTCTTCATTTTCTGTAGGCGTATTGGTTAGTACAGTGTTCACTACATTGTATTTGTTTGGTTTTTACGGGTACATCTTCAAAAAGCGGTTTTTTACTCCCAAAGTTTGGAGAAATCTCTTTTATCTACAATGTATAGCATTGGCTCTCCAGCTTCTTCCTTTGCTTTACGGCTTTAATGTCGAGCTCCTTGTTGGGGTGGGTATCGCAGTTCTTATTACAATCCCAATGCTTGTTTGTCTGTATCGTTACAGTTCGCCAGATAGCGATATTTGGGTTTCTGCCTCAGATAGAGAAAAAGCAGCGCAAATCGAGCAACTGTTATCAAGCGTTGAAGAAATTTCTGCATCTAAGACTGTGGGGGCTAAAACAACAACTGTACTTATGAGTAAAGTAGAAGATGGTTATGTAGTTCATATAAAACGTATTTCTGAGGAAACAGAGAGTTTCAAAAACGAGTTCGTGACTCTTAGCAGAGCAATCGAGTTCATCGAGAAGTATGCTTCAATAAGTTCTGCTGAGCTTGTTGAATCATATACATAACAAATTGCTTAAGAGTGATTCGTAACGCGTGGCATTTTTACTTTGCGGTGGCTTATGTGATTAAGGCGCTGTGCGGTAGCTTTTGTATTGCGTTACTCACACCTTAGCAAGGCGTTAGCTTTATATCATATACATTTTACGTATAATCCTCTGAAATCTAAGTAAATGGCTCAAAGTATGTCTACCGTAACAACCAATATTAAAAATGAGATGCAACAACCTATTAATTTAGTAGCAAGCGTTGTAACTATCATCAACTTCATCTGGAGCATTCAAGCATTTAGTACACATGATGGAGTTCCAACAGCAGCAATACCAGTCGGTAGTGTAGCCGTTGGATTCATTCTAGCCTGCTTACTTGAGGCATTGTTAGCTACCGCTTTTGGTTACGCAATAGTTTACGTAAATAGTAAAGGAAATGGACTTCCATATCTTTTGGCAATTGTGCTAATGCTTATTTCTGCTTGGACTTCACTTTTTAATGCACAATGGCTAGTACTAGGGCAAGCTCCAACAACAGGAGCGCAAGGTTTTGCCTTATTCGCTATGGGGGTCTTTTTTGCAGGTTTTGCTTGTTACTTAATTGGTGACCACGTTCAAAAATTCAAGTTAAAGTTCTCCTCAGTTAATGATTTTATCGAATCACTAAACTCAGATGGTGGGTTATATGTCTGGCAAGCACTATCGTTTGTGCTGATGTTTGGTTTCATAATCGGTCAATCGGATTTCAATTAACTAAAGCTAACAAGGCGCTTAAACCGACATTCAACGCTCGGCATTTTTGCTCCGCAAAAGTATATGCCAAGGTTTCATGCGGTTTAGCTTGGCGTTAGCTATATCAGAGGACATAATGAATACAGTGGATGTAATGCGAGAATACAATGAGTTTGAAAGAAAACTCATTAATTCGTTTAGCGGTATAAAAATATCAGATAGCGACCTCACAAAGTTCGTATCTGAAGACCGTCACGGTAGCTACATTTCTTTCTTTGATTTCGAAGAAAGTCGCACACAATCAATAGTTAACGAACAGCAAGAGTACTTTAACAAACGAAACTTAGGTTTTGAGTGGAAAACGTATAGTACAGATACACCTAGCAATATCGGCAAAGTGTTACTGGCCAATGGTTTTGAGCAAGAAGATACTGAGTCATTTATGGTGTTGGAGCTTTCAAAGGCTAGTAATGAGTCCGTTGATGATTCTCAAATCACGGAGGTTTCGGATAGCAAAGGTATTCGTGATGCAATAAGAGTTCAAGAACAAGTTTGGGGTGGTGACTTCGATTGGCAGTACAAATACTTGCTGAAGCTCAAGGAGCACTCTCCTGAATCGGTATCAATCTATGTTGTGTATGTAAATGGTCAGCCTGTTACCTCTGCTTGGGTCACATTTAACGGAGATAGCCCATTTGCTGGTATTTGGGGTGGAAGCACCGTCAAAGAGTTTCGAGGTAATGGGTACTATAGTTTGCTACTCAATAAACGAATTGCAGAAGCTAAAGCTAGAGGGCTTAAGTATCTTGTAATTGATGCTTCAGATATGAGTAAACCGATAGTATCAAAGCGTGGTTTTCAAGTCGTAGCAATAACTACAGGGTACACTTCTCCCAATAGCTAACAAACTGTGCAAGTTGACCCTTAACACGTGGCATTTTGGGTCTGAATTAGCTTTGTGGTTACGGTGTACTGTTTGGGTTTCGTGGCGGGCAACTTCACAAGGGCGTTATGCAACAGGAGTATGTTGGGTAGGTCTAAATGGAAATAATTCGAACAACTCATATAGACAGAAGTGTAGTCTGGAGCATCTTTGTCCCAGCAATGAGGCATCATATTGAAAAAATATGGGGTTGGGATATTAATTGGCAGACCAATGAATTCGAAAGTCGTTACTTTGAATTAAATACTTCATTTATCGTTAAACCAGGGAAAAGGGTAGGCTATATTCAGTATGAATTTCGAGGTGACTCAACATACCTAAATATGTTAGTTATTCGTCCCGAATTTCAAGGTCAAAATTTAGGTGTGGAAGTATTAGAGACCGTTCAGGGTTTTCAGTATAGAAAACCGTTGGAATTAAGGTGCTTCAAAGTAAATCCTAGGGCGATTAAATTTTATATTAATCAAGGTTTTGAACAGGTTGGTGAAGAAGAACACTTTGTGGTCTTACGCAGAGATGTTGCATAACAAATTGCTTAAGAGTGACGGCTAACCTTTGGCATTTTTGGTTCGGTTGAGTTTGGTGATTACGGTGGCTTTGCTTGGGTTTTGTGGTAATTAGCCGCACCTTAGCAAGGCGTTAGCTGCTTTTTAGCCTTGAGTAAGGCSTCCTCATTTGAATTAGTTTCGATGTTACACAAATATTTGTAGTGAATCGCAGTCTAAGCAACGCGGACAATTTGCTTATACATCGCAATACATCAATTCGTTATTCTTGAGTTACTGTCAATTAGATATATCTAAGAATTGAGTGAGGTTTGCGAATGACTACAATGCAAGAACAAAACAATATGGCGATCCATATTGTTGAAAAGACTATGCCAATAGATCGATTGGTGATGATTATGTATAACTCGCCAAGCGAAATCGTCTATMAGCACTTCAGGGCTGTAAATTCTCATTTAAAAGATGACTTGGTTAAAGTAGGGCAGGTTGTCTTGCTATCGCCAGCTGAAAGYAATACATGTACGCTTGAAGAARCGCGCTTCTTAGATATTGCYAAATCAGTAGATAGAACACTTATCGCTCTTGATCGCTCTGAGCGTGAAACCTTAGYCAAAAGGTATGATTTTTTATCTAGTGTRGCGAGTTATAATGGTCTTTTACTCGGCTTGAGTAATAACGCATGGAATGCACACGTTAGCCAAGTTAAGTCTATTCTAAAGGACTTAGAGAAGAGCTATGTATCAAGCTATAAAAGCAATGGTAATTTGAGCAATAGTACTTTCTTCACAAAGCGCAATATGCACTTTCAGAGATTAGATTCAGCACTAAGTCGGTTTGGTCAACCTAAGATTGGCRGCAGAATAATTGCTGGCGATATAAGGAAAAATYTAGGACTTAGTAGTAAAAGCATAATCCATCATTGGGGGAGTCAAAAGGGAAGTGTTACCAGTATCCCTAACTTCTMTAAAAACTATGCAACTGTTGCAAATATGTCACGTAATTTGAAACGTGTTGGTTATATCGGTATTGCTTTGACTGGTGTTGATGCAACAGCCAATATTAAAAAGGCTTGTACAACGAAGAATAAAGCACAATGTAGTAAAGCTAAATATACCCAAATTGGCAAGGCGACCGGCAGTATCGCTGGCGGTTTTGTCGGTGGCGGTGTTGCTACATGGGGAGTTTGTACTTTGGTATTTGGATTACCATCGGGAGGTACAAGCGCTTTTTGGTGTGCAGTTGTTGCAGGAGGAGCTGGCGGATATGTTGGTGGTAACATGTCTGGGAAGTATGGTGAATCTAGAGGTGAATTACTATATAAATCGTACGGTATAAAATAATGCAAAGTGATAATTATGCTTTATTGTTAGAAATTTCAGCATTTCTATTTTTTATAGGGTGCATTGGTGTTTTTATATGGTTTTCTATAGTTGTATACCTTAAAAATAAGTGGATGTTGTTATTGGAAGATAACCTTGATAATGGTGTTCGATTTTATTCGTTAAATGTATTTTTATCTATGCAAGGTGTTCTACATTACAGTACTGTTTTTCTGAGTAAATATCAGGCAAAAAGATACGGAATGGATAAGAAAATAAAAACTATTCCTTTAGGTATTCGGAGGAAGTTTATTTTATCCTTTGTGTTGTTTATGTTTAGCATTTTATTGATGGGGTTGTCGGTATTAATTACTGAAGTTATAGTTGTTTAAAGTGTATTGTTTACCATTTACTGAAAAGTGCAGCTAACAAAGCCATCAAAACGACCACCAACGCTCGGCATTCTAGGTATGAGTTGGCTTTAGTGTTTTAGGTGGTTATATCAACATTATCGTAATACGTTGTGGCGTATTATGGCAGGCGTTATATGCCATTATTTCTTACGGTTTAGGTTTTATTGCCGCTGGTTGTTTTGTGGTTTCAATGTGGGTCGCAATGCAGTGAAATTCGTTCAGTGAATTGGTGCGGTTAACCTAAATCTCATGCCAATATTCATTGGTCTAAATAGCCTTGTCTCTCTCAAATTCATGAATCCGCACTGTTGAATTTTGCGCTGGTTCGCTATGATTTCAATATTTACTAAGTTGCTGAAATTACACTGCCAAGTAAGGTTTCAATCGTTAGTAGATTGGGGGTTACGGTTACAGTTAGCATCGTGGTCTTGGGTTGTTTTTCCTGCTGTCTCGGTGGGGCGGCCAAGCCGCTTTAAGTTCAGTGTTCATATAACAAACTGTGCAAGTTGACCCTTTACACGTGGCATTTTTAGTATGAATTAGCTTTGTGGTTACGGTGTACTGTTTGGGTTTAGGGGCGGGCAACTTCACAAGGGCGTTATATGCCATTATTTCTTACGGTTTAGGTGTGATTGCAGCTGGTTGCTTTGTGGTTTCAATGTAGGTCGCAATGCAGTAAAAATCGTTCCGTGAAATGGTGCGGGTTACCTTAATATCATGCCAATATCCATTAGTATAAATAGCCTTGTCTCTCTCAAATTCATGAATCCGCACTGTTGAATTTAGTGCTGGTTCGTTATGCTTTCAGTGTTTACTAAGTTGCTGAAATTACGAAGCCAAGTTTGTAATTCAGTTGGCGGTAGCATGGTGCTCGGGGTTACAGTTAGTATCGTGGTCTTGGGTTGCATCTCCTGCTGTCTCGGTGGGGCGGCCAAGCCGCTTTGATTTCAGTTTTCATATAACAAACTGTGTAAGTTGACCCTTAACACGCGGCATTTTTAGTATGAATTGGCTTTTGTGATTACGGTGTACTGTTTTGGTTTAGGGGTGGGCAACTTCACAAGGGCGTTATATTTTTATAATTAGGCTTAAATATGAAATGTACTAGCATATTAAATATTGATTACCAGCAAGCACTTGGGTTTTTAGCATTTGACCGATTTGGATCTTTGATTTTTGTCGCATTCTTTTTTGCGGTTTTGCTATTTAATCTAACGGTAATAGACATCAAGAATAAGAAAGTTAATTGGCTAAGTTGGGTTTCATTATTTATTCTTTCATTGATAGTGTTCTTTCTAAGTTCAATGCTAAAAGAAACCTTAGATATAACAAATACTGAGCGGGAATGTTATTTTTTACTTTCAGCATTTACAAATGTAATAATTAAAATGTTTGAGATTGTTATTATCGGTGTTCTTTTAGTTTTAGTATCAGTGATTGTCAACTCAAAAATTAATGTAGCATCTTGTAGATGTAATGACTTAGTTGAAAGTAAAAGTAAGTCTATAAACCTCAGTTTTATAGAGGCAATTATAGCTATGGTAGTAATTTTCGTTATTAGTAGTGTTGTTATCTTATCTTCAGCAAAGGTATTAGGTTGATCAAAATATAACAAAAACATCAAGTTGACACGTTTTACTCCGCAGTTTTGGTGTGGAGTTTAGTGCGCTTGGTGAGTTAGCCGTGGTGCAACTTATGTTCGACGTTATGTTCTTGGAGGGTAAATGGAATTTACAAGTGCTGTTGAAGCTCATTTTGATGAGATATCTCAATTAGTCTCTTCGCCGCAAGAGCTGTATTCAGTTTGCCCGTCGGGTACTTATCCATGGGATCGAGAGCAAATCAGCAGTATTTCTCAAGTAAGATCAGATCTGACGGTAAGTATCGTTGATGGACAGGTTGTTGCCTTTGGGAACTTATATAATATAAAACCTTCTCAGAGTGCATTTATTGGTAACGTTGTAGTGTCCGATAGCCACAAAGGAAAGGGGATTGGACGAGCCCTTATTGAGCACCTTAGCTCTAAATGTTTAGAAATTTATCAAGCCACACCATGCTTGTCGGTTTTTAATTACAACACACGAGCTTTGCTACTTTATGCCAAGCTTGGTTTTGTGCCGTATAGCGCAGAACCTCGAATTTCGTATGAAGGGAAAAGTGTTGTTTTGCTACACATGCATCTTAAGACCCGAACATAACAAGCTGTGTAAGTTGACCCTTAACACGTGGCATTTTTAGTATGAATTGGCTTTTGTGATTATGGGGCAAGGTTTTGTTTCAGTGGCGGGCAACTTCACAAGGGCGTTAGGTTTGTTGGAGAGTTAATGGAAGTCAAAAGGTTTCATTCTGATCATTTAGTTGCATTGTGGCAGTTATATTTAGAATCGAGAACTGTAACTTTTACTTGGTTAGACACAACCAATTTTGGGTTGTTAGACTTTGACCGAGACACTGATGGTGAACAAATATGGGTAGCAGTTGAGGGCGAAGAAGTCCTAGGTTTCATATCAATCTGGGCTCCTGACTGCTTTATCCATCATCTTTTTGTTAGCCCTCAACAATTACGTAGTGGTGCAGGTTCAAAGCTGTTAAATACCAGCAAGCAGCATTATTCAGAGTTGAGTTTGAAGTGTTTGGTTGCTAATGAAAATGCTATTGGTTTTTACCATTCAAAAGGTTTTGTAATTGATTCTACTGTTGAAGGCGGCTTGGAGAGTTACCACCTAATGAAGTTCAGCGCCTCAACCTAACAAACTGTGCAAGTTGACCCTTAATACGCGGCATTTTCAGTCTGAATTGGCTTTTGTGATTACGATGTAATGTTTGGGTTCAGGGGCGGGCAACTTCACAAGGGCGTTATATGCCAATTTTCCTTACGGTTTAGGTGTCATTGCCGCTGGTTGTTTTGTGGTTTCAATGCAGTAAGAATCGTTCCGTGAATTGGTGCGGATAACCTAAATACCATGCCAATATTCAT
>NZ_JAKJSJ010000101.1:0-12482 GCF_050336715.1 Photobacterium makurazakiensis | reverse complement strand
ACTTGAGAGCGACTTTTTAGGGTTGAACGTTTTGGACGAAACAGTACATCTTTAAAACCTAGCTTCAAGTCTTGTTCGATACGCATTGGTAATTCCTTAAATCTTATCGAATATTGCCTCATGGAAGGTAGCTGTTGGCAGACAGCACACCTAGGTACCATGTAGCAGGCACAAAAAAACCGGAGCGTTGGCAGACGCTCCGGTTTTCAGCATTATAGGCCCAGAAACTTTATTAGCAAGTCTGATAATAAACTTTTTTTTGTGRTATCTTTAAAAAGATAGTACGTCGAAAAACGTACAGTTATGTCAAAATTATCTGTTTTTTGCCTCAACACCTTCCATTCTCGATTAATCCTTGCATAATCAACTAAGCATATAACTAATTGGCTAACTGGATTGGTTTAACTTGTTTAGTAAAAGAAAAATAAAAAATACGTTTCCGCTTGATTTTTATGGTGAAGATGGAAGTTGGCGTTTCATTATTCGAGCAGAACACCCGGATGAAATTTTGGATGCGATGTATTGGCGCGCCTACATTTCTTGCCACCGCAAAGAATTTGATTTATTGCATATGGCAACGGGGAAGTTTAACTATAAGTACAACTATTCGTCGTCAGATTCGTCGGAACTTCATTATGCGGCTGGTAGTGATCCATTGCGGGTTAATATGATGGGGCCAATTGTGCCAATTTCTGTACTCTTAGAGAAAATGCGAAAACAGCGTGAGGTGCCAACTAAATTGGTGGCAGAGTAACAGACAAGAAAAAGGGGCTTATTAGCCCCCTTTTTTATGCAGGATTTACTTGCTCTGTTTGAGCCTTTATGTAGTAGCGGTAATAGCCAATAACATTACTGCACAGGAACAACGCTTCAAGTGCAACAGCTGTCGGAGAGCCAATTAATACATTGTGAATCATCCAAAAAATGGTACCGACAATCATTAGCTCTCTTAGTTGTTTATCATTTTTTCTGAAAGCGGCTATGTTATGGAATAACGCTGCAACACAACTAATAAGACTTACTATGCCGCTATAGGTGAAAAACGTAATAATTAATGTGCTGGCACAAAATATAAGCGTCATTTTTTGAGAGCTGGTATATAAACTTGTCGTGTATCGGACAGCTCCGAGCGCCATCAGTCCTGCGGCAGTCCACTGCTCTAATAGCGCAAAATGCAGACCTATCAACGTTACAGCACATACAAAGCACTTAATGATTTTCTTCTTTTCTTTAAATTGAAAAGAGATCAGGTCGAAGCAGACAGCGATCCCGATTAAGATTTGAGAGAGTAAAAAAGCCGACATGTTAGGTTTCCATTAATCAATTATTAAAGATGTATTCTTTTTCTCTAAGCGAGCGAGCCAAATTAACGGCAGTACAATCATTGCTGTTCCTATTAGCATGGCTAAATCTGGGGTTTCACCAAACCAAATTAAGCCGACTCCTACAGCGCCAATTAAGCCGCTATATTCAGCACTGGCAATCTTATTACTTTCTGCAGAACGGTAAGCAATCACGCAAATTGCCGCATAGATCAAAATAAAACTGCTAGATCCTGCTGCCGTTATTAATGGCGACCAATCCCACTCCCGGCCTTCCCATAGCGCAAGTCCTAAAGATGCAGGTATACCAGCGAGATTCGTTAAAAGTAACGTTTGCGCCACTGTCTGGTGCTTAGGCAATTTACGGATGAGTAAGTTATTACTGGCAATGGTTAATGCCACGATTAACGCGGCAATGGCTGCCCAGTTAATCTCAGTGGGTCTTATGATGACCAGCACACCTAGAAATCCAAAAATACCGGCTGCAATTGAGTGCTTGGTCAGTTTTTCATTAAAAAGAAAAAGTGCCAATGGCAGCATCATAAGTGGGGCAGCATAGAAAATGGCATTGGCTGTGGCTAGCGGCATTGCATTAATGGAAAAAACCATAAAAATGGCGCCAAATAACCAGATATGGGCGCGAAGTGCATGCCATTTTAGGCCATCAGTAAAACTTTTTTTACTCACGCCATAGCAAAATGGAAGCAGGATAATCACTGCAGTTAGCTGTCGGAAAAAAACAAATTGAAAAACAGCAGCGTCTTCGCCTATGGTTTTAATCAAGGCGTCAGAAAATACAGCGATAAGGTTGCCGACAATGAGCAAACTCATTGCCATACCTACAGATATTGAAGGCATATTTACTCTCCTGCATAGACTGAAGGCTGTTCAGTATTAATGTGAGGGAAGGTGTTATTTGATGGCCTAAGCTTAATTCATAAGTCATCCTCATATATAATGATAAATATTCCTTTACTATGAGCTCAGCTAATAATGAAGCTACCACCACTTAGGGCTGTTCAATGTTTTGAATCGGTTGCTCGGCTAAATAGTTTTTCTCAAGCTGCGAATGCGCTCAATGTAACTCAGAGTGCGATTAGCCATCAGGTTCGCTTACTGGAAGAGTACCTAGGAGAAACGTTGTTTGTTCGTCAAGGGCGACGCCTGTCATTGACCCCGATGGGGGAAAAGTACTTCGATGATATTTCTCACTCATTACAGAATATTGCATCAGCCAGTCAGCAGATAAGAGAGGGGGAAAGTGGTAAAATTCGATTAGCAATGTATAGCTCGCTCGCGGTGAAATGGTTAGTGCCAAGGCTAGAAAACTTACGGCAACAGCACCCAGAAATCGACCTTTCCCTTAATATGTTTGCTGATGAACCAGCGTTTACCGATCAAGTCGCTGATTGCTTTATTACATCGTATCCACCTGAAAAGAATTATGTCAGCGATTTTTTATACAAAGAATTGTTATACCCATTTTGTAGTCAAAAAGTATGGCAACAAATACAAGATAAACCATTACCAGACGCGTTATGGGGACACCCCCTATTGTCTGTTGACTCTATCTTCAAAGGGGAAGCTGAAGATTGGCTAACATGGTGCAAACGAGGTGGTTTTAGTTTGCCTAGAAATGTAAAAATAAACCATTTCAGCCATATGGTTTTGGCGGCAGAGGCTGTGAAATATCACCAAGGCATTGCATTTTTGAATGACTACTTTCTGAACGACCAAGACCATCAGAACCTAGTGAGGATTCCAATGCATGAGCTACCAACGGGGGAGAATTTGTATTTTGTTTACAAGAAGTCGCGAGCTAAGCAATTTGAAATTAAAACATTAGGCGGCTGGTTAAAACAGCAATGTTTTGTTTATGAGAGTGACTGAGTTGTGCCTGTTGTAGCCGCTAAAGCCCTAAATTAAAGGCTTTAGCAGCCGCCTAACGTTGATTAAAACCATGAACTCCAGCTTGGATATGTTTCTTTTTTCTTACTATTATTCGATGGGTTAAATGCGACGCCTTCAATTTCTACATTTTTAGGATCACCTCCGGTAATATCGGTGATGTTTTTAGAATCAATCCAAATGGAAATATGCCCTAGGGGCGTTATTTTGAATACATTTCCCCCGATATTGTTATCCCCATCGTCGCTATGATTACTGACAAAGAGGTTTCCGTGGCTATCGTAAGCGAGTCCGCCTTCAATATCGACACTGTCACCATTAGCGCGAACGAACTCCCATTCTGTTACCAGTGTGGAGACATCACCAAATAGGTCAATGTTATATAGGAAGTGGGCACCGGAATCATCTTCAAGGGTGATTGAACCCCAGCGATTGCGGGTCATAAATCCATCAGGATCATCAAAGGCCCTAGCATCTTTAAGTGTGCCAATAAGAATATCTTCGTTTGGTACTGCATCATAGGCGTCATCATTCGGTGAAAATTTTATTTGAGTGCGTTCAAATCCACCTTTGAATTTGAATACCCACGGGCTTTTCAGTGTCCCTTTACCCGTTACAGAAACATCGTGGGGATTAAGGTGGGTATTTTTAACTAATAAATATTTTATTTTGTCGTTACTGTCCCCAATATGCCAACTTACTTCACCTAGGTCTTGATCTTCAAAAAATGCGCCGCTACCAACCGTTGCATTAAGATCAAAGCTAACTGAACCGTAGGTATTAGCGGTACCTATAGCCTCGATATGGTTATTGGCTTCGACCGCTTCTTTGGGAATGTCATCTGGCCCTGGCCCCATAAAGTTAGATGCATTAGCCGATGCGCCATATATCATGCCGTCGTCTACGCTTATAAATCGGTAGCCATCAGGATTATCAAACACCCAAGGTTTACCGATGGTGCCGACGCCCATGGCTTTAATGTCAGAGCCAAGCGTTTTATTGATAGCTTGAGCTACTTGATAGGGTGAAGCATCCCATGGAATTGGATCTGTTGTAACCGTGGTCGGGCTATAGTCAGTATCTTCTATGAAAGACAGTGTATAGGTGCCTGATACATTCGTAGGTTTCTTTGGATATTTTTTACTGTTCAGGCCGTAATAACTTCCATAACCTCTAGGAGGATAAAAAAGGTCATTAACAAGATAGACATAGTTATCTTTTGATAGATTATGCGGATCAACATTAGGGCCTGCGGCGAATATTGACGGCTTACCGTACATATAATCGACTTTATACACGATATTAGGTGAATCGTCAGAGGCTAAGTAGATATAGCGGTTGTCAGCTGCGATGGCTGGTTGAATATCAAAAATAAAATCTTTGCCAAGTTTTTCGAACTCTTCTTCTTTAACAAAAATTTCCACATCACCAGTATTAGGGTCGACTCTAAGTAGGTGGTCACTGATATCATCACCAACATACAAGTTTCCATCTGCACCCTCAATAATGCTCTCTAGGTCAACATTCGGTTCATTTGTCACAGTTTTAACTGCGCTGCTAGAAGTAAGGACTGAAAGTACACCTGATTTGTTTTGCTTAATGATGTAGCTGTTTTGATCGTTGTTATCGTCGACAGTAAAAATTAAGCTCCCATCTTTTAGTACGACTATTCCTTTACTGCTTAGGTCGATAGATGAAATGGCATCGCCGCTATCGTTGATGATATCGATTATATCTTGCTTATTTATCTCGATACTTATCATTTTGTCAGGCGTGATGCGCAAAACACAGTCGCACTCATCTTCAAGCGCAAATAAGTCGCCGGTATTATCTGGTGGTAATATGTTAGGTAAGGCGGCATAAGCACCACCAGATAAAGCCAACCCTATTGCCAGCGCAAGCAATGAGTTTGATTTTTTATAATGTTCAAACATAGTGATTCCCCCTAAAAGGTTAAGTTTTTAGGGTAGCGGAGTATCAGTGTCTTAATTTCTTAAAATAAATAAATCCTACCTTGTACTTAAAATCAGGCAAAAGAGTCCGCAATATTTACTTAGTAACCGCACTAGCATTGTGGAAATGTTGCCCTGAACCACGTAGAATGCGCCCCCTTTAGCGTAATAGCTTATTAGTAGGTAGTGTCATAATGAAGAATAAATTCGAGTTATTAGCGCCAGGTGGTGATATTGAATCGATCAAAGCTGCGATTGTTGCGGGTGCAGATGCAATATACTGTGGTTTAGATCAATTCAATGCACGTAACCGTGCATCAAATGTATCGTTTGATAACTTGAATGGTATTGTCAGATTGGCACACCAATACGACTGTAAAATATTTTTGACTTTGAATATCAATATATTGGAAAGCGAGATTCAACCAATAGTTCGCTTGCTCAATAAGTTGGTAAACACCAAAATTGATGGTGTTATTGTTCAAGATTTTGGCTTGTTCCATATCTTAAAAGAGCATTTCCCAACAATGGACGTACATGCGTCAACCCAAACAAATACTCATAATGAAGGGCAAATACTGTTTCTGCAGCAGCTAACCGCCAGTCGTGTCAATTTATCTCGAGAACTGAATATTCGAGAAATCAAACACCTTGCAGATTTTGGACATCAAAATAATGTCTTGATGGAAGTGTTTGTACACGGCTCATATTGCGTAGGCTTCTCTGGTTTGTGTTACATCAGCTCAGTGCGTAATGGTAATTCAGGTAACCGTGGACGTTGCAGCCAGCCATGTCGTGACCAGTACCAAACAACGGCAGTAGGCAAAGATTACCCGCTGAATATGAAAGATAATTCAGCCTTTTCAGATATGGCCGCTCTTGCTGACGCAGGGGTGTACTCGTTGAAAGTGGAAGGCCGTATTAAGAAAGCGCACTATGTGCATACGGTGGTTGATAATTGGCGCAAGCAGATTGATCGTTATTGCCAGTCTGATGAGCCATTAACGGATACGACCGGGTTATATACGGTCTTTAACCGAGACTTTTCGAATTCATATCTGCAAGGGGACATCAATAAAAGTATGTTTATTGATAACCCACGCGATAATTCGGTTAAACATTTTTCTAAAATATACAGCTGCACTACCACTGAGCAAGTTCAGCAGGTTAAGAAGAAACTGTATGACGATAAATCAGTCATTATTCAGTCAGTTGAAGCGCAAACCAAAGACCTTGATATCAGTATCCACACATTGGATGTTTCACTTTCTGGTATAGAAGGTGGGCTGCTTACTGTTACGGTGACAACGCCTAATACATCTTTTAGTGTGTCTTCAACATCAGGATTGACTAAAGCGGCAAAACACAGTTTCGATGCACCAACCATTAAAAAGTGGGTAAACAGCTTTAGTAATGCTGAGTATCATGTGGGGTCTATTGACCATTCACAGCTGCGTGATGGATTATGCATCCCTTTTAAAGAAAAAACTGCGATTAAAGATCACATAGCTTACGTATTGAATGGTTCAAAAGCTCCCGTTCGTCCAGTAGAGCTGCCTAAATTAGCGCAAGCTACATCTCAGCAAGCAGTTACACCTAGTTTGAATGTGCTGATTTCATCAGAAGCAGATATAGCTCTAGCCAATGATTCTGGAATCAATGTGTATTATCAATTGCCAGAAGCGTTACATTGTAACCTAAAAAAGGCGGTTTCTATATTCAATAGCAATGATGCGTTGATTCCTTGGTTCCCAGCCATTCTTATTGGTGAAAACTATCAGGCTGCCATCGAGTTTTTAAAGTGTGTGAAGCCTAAGCAAATTGTCACGAATAATAATGGTGTCGGATTTGCTGCTTACCAATTGGGGATTCCGTGGATTGCTGGCCCACAAATGAATGTGATGAACTCATACAGCCTTAAATGTATGAAAGAAGAGTTTAACTGTATTGGTGCGTTTATTTCTAACGAGATAAACCAAAAACAGATGAGACACATTGTGAAGCCTGAGAGCTTTTCATTGTTTTATAGTATCTACCACCCAATTATGCTGTTGACCAGCCGTCAGTGCTTGTTCCATCAAACGGTAGGCTGTAAGAAAAAGCGCTTCGATGATAAGTGTTTGAGAAAATGCGATAAAACAGCGTCTATCATGAGCATGAAAGATGCGTCATTTGTTGTTGATAAGCAACGCGGTGATCATAATGCTTTATATAGCCAGCAGAACTTTTTAAACGTTGATGTTTTGAAAGAATTACCAGCCTTGTTTGATGGCGCTTTCGTTGATTTACGTGATATTAAAACCGAAACTCAGGTTACTGTTGATAAAACCACGCTACTTGCTGCATTTAAACAACAAATAGCATCTATGGATGATATTGAAAGCCCACTTGCAGGCATTGTGACACCGACGACGAAAGCACAGTACCAAAAGGGACTTTAATCATCAAAAGTAGGGTGCTAAATGTGGTTTTAAAAAACCGTTTAGCACCTATCTGAACCTATCAATAAACTGGTTTATTCTTGCTTTGTTGCTAAGGCTGAAAATTTAGCAAGGCTGGTGGCTATCTTCTCTCCTAGCGCATTACAGCCGACTAACTTATGGCGTTTTTCAAGATAGCTGGGCGCATTATAACTTAGCCAAACCTTTCCATCTTCATCTTCGATGATTAAGGCTTTTAGCGGCAGATCAATGCCCATACTTTGCTGGCATTGCATCAACTTTGAGCCTACCTCAGGGTTTCCAAAGATCACTAATTCCGTAGGCCTCAACGCAATACCTACATTCTTTGCTGCTTGTGAATGATTAATGCGGCTAAAAACCTGCATATTATTCTCTTCAAGTACCTTGACTAGGTTCTCAGCTGTTTGGCTGACAGTATAAGGACTACTAACCATTTCGAGGCCTTCTACATCAGCTGGATTTGTACTGCTGAGTAGTGGGAAGCTAAAGAAGAGAAGGGCTACTATGCATGTTCTTTTCATGATGATGCCTCACAGGGTTAATTTTCGTCGATATTTAAATCGAAGCAACCGATTTGATGGGTATAACTATAGTGTACTAATACCCGTAAGGGTAAGTTAATGGCTGTATAGCACGTAGATTAACTCGTTAAAAAGAATGAAGAAATTTTGGCAGGTAGGAGAGTTAATTTACAACTTTGTATAAGAAGGGTGTAAGAGATAAATAAAGCCTCCGGGGAGGCTCTTAAGAGTTATTTTTTAGATTTTGCATTATCTAGAATTTCTTTGATGCGCTTATTAGATACACGTCTAGCCATAAATGAACTCCTTGTAAAAAATATAGTTTTTGACTAACGGCTAACTTAATCTCGTTAACGGATGGTTAGTCTTGATGCGATACAAAATAGATACGACTTTTAATTACATATCATTCCAATACGCATAAATTAACTATAGTCAACTTGTCTCTTATGTGAAGTGCCGATTTTGATTCTAATTCGATGTTAAGTTGTTATTTTTAGACGCTTAGCCTGATTTATGATGATTCGTTAGTGGTATAAATTGTTAATATGCGTTAATGCGGGCTTAGTTACTGCATAAGCTTGAATGAATAGATAAATGTTTAAAAATTGAAAGTGTGCGCTTAGTAACATTTATTTGATGTTTGAGTTATATAAGCAACTGAAAAAAGAAGGGTTACACAAGTATATTATCTATTTTAATGGCTTAAAGTTTAAATTTTGTACATTCGGTAAGTTTTGATTGATTTAACACTTTACAGCAGAAAATGGGGTAGGTATTATTCATGGCTTACGGAGAGATGGCTGAGTGGCCGAAAGCACCTGACTTGAAATCAGGCGAGGGGCGACCCTCCTAGGGTTCAAATCCCTATCTCTCCGCCACATTTAAAGGGTCAGTAGTTATACTGGCTACTTTGCAAAGAATTGGAGCGGTAGTTCAGTTGGTTAGAATACCGGCCTGTCACGCCGGGGGTCGCGGGTTCGAGTCCCGTCCGCTCCGCCACTACAACGAAGCCTCAGCAGAAATGCTGGGGCTTTTTTGTATACGTAGAGTTTGTGTTAGCCCTTCGGTCGAATGCTCGCAAGTTATGTAGTGGAAAAATAAAAGCGAGCCAAGGAGACTCGCTTTGTTGTCTTTGTTACTAAAGCATGAAAAGAAACTAATGCTTACGCATCACGCTTAGATGCTGGCTTTCGGTTGTCTGAGCGACGGCGGTTTTTATTTGGTTTTGCGCCTGTTTTTGTGTCAGATTTTTCACTACCAGCGTTAAATGGTTGACGACGATTGGTAGGGCGCTTTTCCTTATTGTCATTTGATTCCTTTTTACCGCTACGTATGTTTTTTGGCTTGTAATTCAAAATTGAAACAGGGACTTCTTTAGTCGGTACAAAGCCTTCAATTTCTTTACGGGTGATCAAATGCCCTAAGCGGCTTTCAATCATGCAAAGGTTTTTAAAGTTATCTCTTGATACGAATGAGATAGCCTCACCTGATGCGCCTGCACGACCAGTACGGCCAATGCGGTGAACATAATCTTCTGGTGGATAAGGAAGATCGTAGTTAACAACGCGTTTAAGTTCAGTGATATCAATACCACGAGACGCCACGCCAGTCGCAACAAGAAGCTGGATTTTGCCTACTTTAAAATCTTCTAGTAGTTGTTCACGAATTGCTTGGCTTCGGCCACTGTGGAAAGATTCTGCGGCAATACCACGTTTCTCTAGTTGGCCAACAAGTTTTGCTGCGCCGTGTTTGGTTTCGATAAAGATCAGCGCCTGATCCCACTTATTCTCCGTGATCAAGTGGCTTAGTAGTGCTGACTTTTTGTCTTTATCAACAGTGATGAGCCACTGATCAATCTGTGGCTCATTGTTGCTATCTGGGGTGATTGAGATTTCGACAGGGTTGCTAACTGCGGTTTTCGCTAATGCACGTACCTGCTTAGATAGTGTTGCCGAAAACAGCAAGCTTTGAGTGTTTTCAGGCACACGTTCAATGACTTTATTGATATCTTCGATGAAACCCATATCCAGCATGCGGTCGGCTTCATCAAGTACTAAGATTTCTAACTCGTCAAAATGGACTGCGCGCTGGGTGTACATATCTAGCAGGCGACCGGGTGTTGCCACTAATATGTCTACGCCTTCAATAAGCTTTTGTTTCTGCTGTTTATAATCAACACCGCCGTACATTGCCAGTGACTTCAATGGCAGGTGTTTACTGTACTGAGCAATATTCTGTTCAACTTGAATCGCCAGTTCACGGGTTGGCGTCAAAATGAGTGCGTGAATACGCTTTGGGCGCACTTGACGTTCTGCTTCATTCAGCATTTGCAAAATAGGCAGTACAAAGCTGGCTGTTTTACCTGTTCCGGTTTGTGCTGCCGCGATGAGGTTACGCCCTGTTAAAACAGCAGGGATCGCCTTCTCTTGAATTGGGGTAGGGGCTTTGTAGCCAAGTTCATTGACTGCTTTTAAAATTGAATCGCTTAATCCAAGCTTGGAGAATGGCATGTGGAATCTCAGGTAAAATAAAATACATACGGCTACTGCCTTAGCAATAGCCGTTAATTGATAAGACTATTCTAACATGAAGTCAGTAGGTGGTGTGCATCGTCGCGGTATTTGTTGCTTATTCAATGATTCGATAACTGTTTAAGGTGGTACTGACGATGGCAAGTGCATCCTTGATAACATCATACTGCCTTGCTTTACCTAGTACGCGAATTCCCTGCATTTGCATAACTAAAAATCGACTGAGTTGCGAAATATCGGCGGCTGGTGTGATCAAGCCTTTTTGTTGGTCGTTAGTCAGCGCATTAAGAAATGCTTGCTCTAAAGCGAGAAAGAGATCATTGGCTTTATCTCGTATCGGCTTATTGTCATAGGCACGTTCAAGTAACGCGTTTTGTAAGAAACAACCACAGGTTTGTTCATGTTGAAGCTGGGCGAAATGGCCAAGAAAGTTAATGACTTCTTTTGCTCCTGCTTGCTCGCTTCTTAAAGCGGTTAGTGCGGGCAGAGAGACATTGTTTAAATAGTAGGCAAGCGCTTCTTGGTAAAGGGACTCTTTATCGATATAGCTATTGTAAATACTAAATCGATTGATCCCTAAGTGAGCAACAAGATCTGCCATTGATGTCTCGGCGTAGCCTTTTTGCCAGAACAACTCCATTGCTTGAATGAGCTTTTCTTCCCGTTCAAAATTTTTGCTTCTTGCCATTACTGTTATCACCATGTCTCAGCTACCTAGCTGTTAAAGATACAACAATTTCACCCTGATTCAGAACAATCATTCAGAAAAGTAACATTCTTTCTTGACCAATCGTTCAGATATGAATAGATTCTAATCTAAACGATCGTTCAGTAAAAAGGAAGTAACATGAAAATCTATGAGCTTGCACCAACCCCAAGTGCTAAACGCGTGAGTTTTTTTCTAGCTGAAAAAGGAATTGACGTTGAACGTGAGAGTATTAACGTTCGTGAAGGGGAGAACTTGACTGAAGCGTTTCAAGCATTAAGTGTGAATGGCCGTATTCCTGTACTGGAACTCGATGATGGTACGACAATTTGTGAGTCGATAGCGATTTGCCGTTACTTTGAAGAATTGTACCCAGAGAAGGCTGCTTTATTTGGTGAAACTGCGCTAGAAAAAGCACAGATAGAAATGTGGCAGCGAATCGTAGAGCTACAAGGCTTATTTGTTGCCTTTCAGGCTTTTCGTAATATCACTGCAATTTATAGCGACCGTGAAACATGCATTGAGGCATGGGGGCAAGAATCACGTCAACGCGTGATAGATTTTGTGCCAACGCTTGAAAAGCAGTTGGCGAGTAATGAATACATAGCAGGAGATAAATACAGTGTGGCAGATATTACTGCTTTTGTATTAATGGGGATGCTGGCGGCACTTGAAGTCGCTACTGATGACTACCCAAATCTACAGGCGTGGAAATCACGTATTGCTGAACGACCTGCCATTCAAAGTATGTCTTAATATTTTTATTCCACGAAAATTCGTGAGTTGGGTACTTTGCCCGTAAGTTATTTTAATTTACGGGCAATTATCGTTAGAGCAAACATGCTAATGGCTTTAATTTAGGTCTCTTATTGTGTGGCTTAATTCTGCCACATTTTGTACTGAATTGATCACCAATTTGGTGCGAAACTTGTATGGATAATAATTTCATTGGTGCATAAACTTAAGAAAGTTGTACATTTATGGTGCAATTGTCTTTTCGTTTTTCATAGTAAGAAAAGATCGTGAAATAAATACCTGTTTAAATTAATAATATTATTTTTAAATGAAATAATATTC
>NZ_JAKJSJ010000100.1:0-13448 GCF_050336715.1 Photobacterium makurazakiensis | reverse complement strand
AAATTATAACTCTTTAAAACACCCATAATTAATCGATAGATTTCATTTAAGCTTCTTTATTTTCATTGGTGTCAAATTACTTCGAAATGATTAAAATCCAAACCCTTTATATAGGGTTTGGATTTTAATGAGGAGTGACTCAATTATTAGAACTATCGCGTAAGTGGGAGGCTTACGAGCGCTCAAATACCACTGATTTATCGTTGAATAAGAACACTCGCTTCTCAACGTGATATTGAATGGCCCTTGCTAAGGTTAAAGATTCAACATCCATGCCTTTTCTCGCCAGATCAGCAGGATAATAAGTATGATTAACGGTCTCCATCCCTTGGGTAATAATTGGGCCTTCATCCAGATCATCACTGACATAATGTGCTGTCGCTCCAACCAGCTTGACCCCTTTGCTATAAGCTTGGTGGTAAGGCTTCGCACCTTTGAAGCCCGGTAACAACGAATGATGAATATTTATGGCTTTCCCTGCCCAACGGGTACACATTTCATTAGAGAGCACTTGCATATAACGTGCAAGTATTAGCAACTCACAACCCATTTGCTCTAGTACAGCTTGCACCTGGGCTTCTTGCTGTGGCTTAGTATCAGCTGTGATAGGAAAATGGTAATAAGGTATATCATGCCATTGAGCCAATGATTGCAAGTCAGGGTGATTAGAGATCACAGCTCGAATATCTACCGGGAGATTCCCCGTTCGGTAGCGGTATAGTAAATCATTCAGACAGTGATCATATTTAGACACCATGATCACCACTTTGGGGCGGTACTCTGATGGCGTCAGCTCCCACTCCATATCAAACTCTTCAGCTCGCTTGGTGAAAGACGAGCAAAACGCATCTTGATCAAGCTCTGTATTATTATCTAAACGGAAGACCGCGCGAATAAAGAAACGCTGGCTCAATGCATCATCAAACGAATTCAACTCTGTGATATAACAATCAAACTCACGCAGGAAACGAGTGACTACATCTACCGTTCCCGATCGCCCTGCGCAGCTTGCTGTCAAAATATATGTTTTCATATCCTTGTCCAATCTTGCTTGGCTACGTCACTTTGGTCTGTCCCACGCAGCACCATTAATTTTTAACGCTAGTTATTTATTTTAGCGTCGATATACCACACCGTACTCCTGACGTATCCGAAACAACGGCTCTTGCCGTCAAAAGATTCAGTTGCCACCATTCCGGCGGCTTCAGCGTTTACCAATACAACCTACTTTCGTCATTGTTTCAAGTTTTCTCTCTGATATTTGTTCCGTAACGGTTACAAACGCCAGATACAACAAAATACGCAATAAAGCGTTTATTTTCAATAAAATAAAACATGGACTTTTAGCACCAAAAATCAAACCACAGCGGCTTTATTTACTATTTAGAATATACGACCTTACCTCATCGAACTTCAGATCACCTATCAGCTTAGTTAATTCATCTTGCCATTCTTGAGAAAATGATGATTGAAGTGACCGTACGAGCTCAATCGCATCTGTATCACCTTTCCCCTAGAAAGCTACCTTCCCTGCTCTAGGCGTAGCTTAACTAAAAGAGGAGCAGGATACAGGGGAAGGAATTCACTCACACCAGAGGCAAGTGCTTTTTCCAAAAACTCTTCATCTTTAATATCCCCAGCTAAGATTACTCTAAGCTCTCGGTTGCTGTCAGCCATGCGAAATATGGCTTCATTATCACCAGATGGAAATGCAATCATCGCTTGTACTGGCGAGCCTAAACGCACATGTTTAGCCAATAACTCTTGTGCACGAAAAGGGGCTCCAGCAACCAGAACTTTATAATCAGCAGCTAGATACTTCACAATCGGTTTTAACAGCTCTACATTGCCTGAAAGAATCAATATCTTTCTTTTTTCTTCAACAACAGGCGCTTGCTCGCTAGCGGTATTGGTAGAATGTGGTTGATACTTCTCAATAATTTGCTGACATTGGATCGCCAGTAATTGCAGGAAATGACTAATTTCCATATCGGTGAATACGCCTTCAGTTTGGTATTTACGTTCAAGACTCGAAGCATTTTGAGCAATCATGCTCAAACCTAGATTTCCTGCACTTCCCTTAATACTGTGGCATTTTGAGGCAAACACATCGTGTTCGGAGCGCTGCAAGTTCAACGCGTGTTGGTAGCTGTTAGCAAATTTCAGTAGCAGTTTATAATACAGTTGATGGTTACCTCCGCAACGAGCCACTCCAGTTGTTACCTCAATTCCATCTAAAGGTTCAATTGATAACACTTCTTCCTTATCATCCCTCCTAGAAACTGCGTTGACTTTAGGATCAGGTAACTCATCTGGCAACCACTTACGTAAAACCGTTGAAAATACAGGGGGATCAATCGGCTTAGTTAAATGTTCATCCAGTCCCTGCTTGATAAAGCGTGCCTTATCTCCGACTAAAGCATGGGCGGTCATCGCGATAATAGGTAGCCCACTGAGGTGACCGAACCGGCTATCATCTTTGGCCATCTGCCGTATTCGCTGTACGGTACTAATACCATCGAGTACAGGCATTTCAATATCCATCAACACTAAGTCGAATGTCTGTGTTTCCAGCTGCTCAATAGCTTCAGCGCCATTTTCGGCAACAACAAAACGTAGGTTTTGCTGATCCAGAAGCTCTCCAACTATCTGTTGGTTTATTTCGTCATCATCTACCACTAACACCTTATAAGGAATAATAAACTTGGGAAGTACCCCTCTCGACACCGCTCGGCGGGACTTAGACAACATATTCACAAGGTGCCGAGTACTACATGGATAGGTAATTGCAGCCGATAGAGGAAGCAACATCGTATCAAGTCGTTTTTGATTAAACGTAAATAACAACGGATGGATCTCTAACGCGATATTTCCTTGAATCGCCGTCAGCAAAGGGGGAAGTTTGCCTGAATTGTGCTCTAGCTCCTCTGCATCAATCAGGATTTTATCAGCCCTCTTAAGCTCTTCTCTACAAGCTGACTCAAGCTGAATAACCGAAACGTAATGTCCAATAAGCTCTAATTGATGAAGCAGTTGCTTATTTTCAACACCTATCAATACTATATTAAAGAGCTCAGTAGCTTCTCTATAATCAGTCAAGTTATTCACATTAAACGTTGCCGTAAATGTGAAGTCCGAACCATAGTTTGGTTTACTCGCTACTTTGAGTTCCCCCCCCATCAACTCGATGAGTTCACAGCACAGCGATAGTCCTAAGCCCGGTTTAATAATAGAGTCTTCACTCTTGCAGACAACACCTTCAACCTCTTGCTCAGAAACACCACAGCCACTATCACGCAGCCCAAACAGAAGCCTTACGTAATCGTCTGTCTGATCAAGTTTGTCGACACGAATTTCAATAATACCGGAGTGAGTGTACCGGAAAGCATTGCTGGCAAGGTTGAGCAACACTTGCTGAAGCCGATTTCCATCTCCATAAAGCGGTGGAAGCAGTCCAGTCGTTTGCTTTAACTTAAACTCCAATCCTTTTCTGTGAAGGCTCGGTATAATGATGTCCAATAGATTATCCAGTACATCATCAACATAAAAGGTATCATTGGAAAGCAATAGCTCTCCTCGCTCTAGCTTATTGATATCTACGATGTCGTTGATTACCCCGAGCATGTAACTGGTCGCTCGATGGATTTTCTTCAAATACTCACGTCCAGAAACCGTTTCTTCTCTTTGTAGTGCCAAATGGCTAAGACCGAGCACTGAGTTAATGGGTGTTCTCACTTCCCTACTGACTCTCGCCAAAAAGTTCGACTTCGCTTCGTTGGCTTTTTCTGCATCCACTTTGGCTTGCTGCAATTCCTCGAGAGCGGCTTGAAGTTCACCCTCAGCAAGTTTTCGTTGGGTAATCTCTTCTTGTAATCGCTCATTCCAATTCTGAACTTKCTTCTGCTTCTTTTCCCTACTAGCAGCGATAAAGCGGTGGTCTTCTTCAGATAGATGTTTGTTTTCGGACCATGAAACAGCCCGTTCAAGTTCATCGCCAGACAATAACCATTCGTCATCACCACAGTTCTGCCAAGCCTTGATGTTTTGTGCATAAGGTCGCCTTGACTCTAACTGCAAAGATAACCATTCTTCGTTAAAAACACGCCGGTAAACCTTCGTCCTCGGACTCGCATAACCATTATGGACGGCGATCAGCCCGGTCAAGTACAGTCTGCGGTATTCCCCCACATCCTCAATGGCGAGCGATTCATTCGCAGAAGCCAGTATTCTCCCGTAGTTTGAAAGATTGTTAGTACTAAAGCACTCATCCAGTAGCATACGATCCCTGATAGTTCTTATATGCTCTGGGTTATCTTTGCTTTCCCAGTTTTGGATTATATGCTCTAGGATCAATTGGTTGATCCATGCCCCTTCATCCAGCACTGTCGGCGCTTCGGCAGAAAAGTATGTGACAAGCTGACAAATTTTTTGGGTTAAGAACGGTTGGCCACCACTCCAATGCAAAATGGCAGATAATAACTTGCTACTATCTTTACCAGACACCCGCAACCCTTGCTGAAAAGGACAAGCTTCCTCATCAGTAAACCCTTCCATTGATATGGCACGTCCAACATTAAACGGCGAACGCTTTTCGTCCGAAATCAAATCACCTGGCACCGCAACACCAAAAAAGGCAAAGGTCACCCTCGTTAAATCTTGGTTATCAGCCCGCAGATTGAAACAAGCGCGGATCACCGAAAAAAAATCGTCAGTAGCAAATGAAAGGCTCAGAACCGAGTCAACTTCATCGAAAAAGACAATGAGTTCATCATCAGGGTAATATGCAGGCAGTAGCTCTTGGATAAATTGAGAAAGCTTTTGCGCTGGAGGGATATCCCCCAAAGACTCCCACCATTGAAGCATCATCTTGCCTGCAGGTAGCTCAAATCCTCTCCAAAGTTCATGGATAATCCCCGCATACCATTGCTGTACACTGACATTAACGCTGCCGATCCGGCTTAGATCGATAAAGACACAGCGTTTTCCATATGCTTGTAATCTTCTTTTTATTTCAAATAGTAAAGAGGATTTACCCATTTGACGGGAATTGAACACATAACACAGCTCTTGTCTTATCAAGGCCTCGTACAGTTCTTTATCAGCCTGTCGAGCGATGTAGTAGGACGTTTCACCGGATATGCTGCCACCGACTTGAAACCGGTGCTTCGCCGATTGATGACTATCCATCATATATTGGCTATCACATAGTCTGTCAACAACCGCTGATCTGTTGTGACTTGTCCGTTCTGTACTGACACAATACCGAGACGCTCTAATTGATGACGCTCAATGAGCGATAAATCAGACAACTGCCCGAGAGTGATCTTTTGCATCCCTGCCACTGCGTCTGAGTTACTCTTTACGTCAGTTATCAGCTGCTGCAAAAACGGTTCATATAGCCCCCCCAACTCTGTCGAGCACTTCAATAGCGCTTTGAGCTCATTATAGGGGCTCTCAACCAACCCTTGACGGCTTGCCAAATCATACAGTGCGAGTTGTGTCAGATACGGGTGTCCGCCAACCGTCGTCAGTAGGAGTGATATTGGGCTTTTGACGTTTCCGTCATTTCGCCAATTAAAGCCATAAGCATGGGCTAGCCGTTCAAGTTGATCGCCGTTAAAGCAATCTAATTCGATCGGTAGTCCTATGTTAAACGGTGAAAGGTTTATATCTAATTTAACGTAAGCTTCTGTTGAATATATCAGCAACTGCCTGAGTTTTTGCATGCTTTCGTTATGTCTTGATTCCTCATTCCAGGAGCGCAAAAGAGGCAGAAAATCTTTCGCTACCTCTTCATGATCATACAGCACGTTAAGCTCATTAATTACCAGCAGTACGGGTACCTCTGATTGCTGAAGAGCAACATCTTGAAGATAATTACTGGCACTTAGCTTACTGCCAATTAAGTCATTCCATAACGCATCGATATCGCTATTTAAACTCTGCTGGCAATCGACTTGATAACAAATCCAGCGCAGTAACTTATCGAGGTCACTTAATATCAGTCTGTCTGCTTTAAGAAAGTCGATATTAACAACTTTAAACCCATTACTTTCGGCTTGGTCCATTACCCTAAGCATTAATGAGGATTTCCCCATTTTTCGGGGGCCTTTAATACGTACGACTGAACCAGGCTTAGATATTTCATTATAAGCCCGTGACTCCTCCAAGCTACGCTCAATGTAGAAGGGGGAACTGACCAGCATCGCCCCTCCGGGAAACTCTAGGCTTTTAGAAAAGCTCGCCTTGTCATCTTTAAGCCTCTGTTCTAACAGCGGCCTGAAGTTCCGTTTAGTCACGCTGGTTAAGAAAAGTTTGCTCAGTTCTTGCCATAGTTGTGAACCTGCCTTGCGGACATAATCATGGTCGTAACCACTTTCCTCTGAGATGATGTTGTATCCTTTGCCTTCCCACGATAACCGGAACACCTCAACTTTAATTAAACTGAGATTTTCTTCCGGTAATAGTGTCAACAATAAATCTTTTGCTTCTTGATGGTTCATGCACCCCATGCCCATTTATTCACCTTCACTGAAATCAAGCTAAGCCTCTGCTTTATATTGAAGTTTAGTCAATAACATCATTCTCGCCACCAGCTTGGAATCAAGCTATTGCTAGACAAATTAGTAAATACAGGAAGGGAGGCATGAACAACTATATGGCCGAACGTATTCGCACTTTGTACAAAGTATTGGGGTAAGTGATAGATTTGTTGGCTGTTTTATCGCTCGTATTTCTTTAAGTAGTCCGACAATAGCGCTAAGTTAACAGGGATAATTGTAGAGTTACCCTCTCCTTTCATAACCAGCCCCTCATTTATGAGTTCATGGATAATTCGGGTATAAGCTCTTTCTGTACAGCCGAACCTCTGTGCTTCCTGATACATATAGGCATGATTTATTGATCTTGCCTCTGACGTATAACGATCCACAATGTCTTTAATAATATTGAACTTCAGCGGATACAACGACCGTTCTATGGCGATATTCATTGACTGCTGATACATATTTGCCATTCTGTAATTCATCCAGAATGCGACTTTCCCATCTTGCAAGAGGATCTCAGCAAGCCTGTCTTTAGGAATAATGACCAAATCAATTGATGCTGTCGCTACCACGTCAAAAGAACAAGGGTTTCCTGAAAAGAACTCTATCTCCCCGAAAAAATTATCTTCCAAATAGTAGTCACCCAAACTGAGTGTTTTTCCATTTTTCGCAGTGTGAAGAATGACAAACTGAGCAACCGTAGACCAGTACACTTCTGCAACGTCTTGGTGCTGCCTGATTATGTAATCCCCCTTTTGCACCTTTATCGTCCGGAAACTCTCACTGTTGACCAGTTGACGAAATCTCTCTCGTCCTTCTCTCAAAATTTCAGCTTTATCCATATTATATTATCTGTATCAAACCAACCACGTTACGAAAAACCCAATAGCACCTGACAATTGTCGTGTCCACAAGCCAACATCATTTTATAAGCTAGTGTTATTAATTGAGGGAGCAAAAGCTCTCTACAAAAAATGCTTATACTCAAGTGAGTTAGTCACTCTTTGGAAGACACTGCGCTTCCCATATTATACATTGCTAGGACAACATTGATGAACTACTTCGACCTGCCCAAAATTGACCTACATTGCCACCTTGATGGTAGCGTCAGGCCTCAAACGGTTATTGATCTGGCTAAGCAGCAGAACATCACCATACCGAGTGATGATGTTGATGAAATCAAGGCATTGATGGTGGCACCCGAGACTTGCCCTAACCTGACAGAGTACCTCAGTCGCTTCGACCTTCCGGTATCTGTCATGCAAACGCAAGAAAGCCTAGAGCGCATTTCCTTTGAGCTATTTGAGGATGCAGCCAAAGAAAATGTAAAGTATTTGGAAGTCCGCTTCGGCCCTCAACTCCATGTACAAAATGGACTGACGTATGAACAGATCATAGGCAGCGTCGTAAAAGGTATGCAGAAAGCTGAGAAGCAATTTGATATCAAGGGAAACTATATTCTGTCCATGTTGAAGTTCCTGCCTTCGGATACTATTACCCACGTTATTGATGCTGGTTCAAAATACCTAAACCAAGGGGTAGTCGCTTTTGATCTAGCCGGCAGTGAGCTCGATGGGTTTTGCCATGACTATGTTACCTATACACAGTATGCAAAAGAAAAAGGTTTCAGGGTTACCATTCACGCCGGTGAGCAAGGCAATGGGCAAAATGTCTATGACGCCATTTCACTACTTGGCGCAGAGCGTATTGGCCATGGTGTCGCTATTAAAGATCATGAACAGGCTTACAACCTTGTGAAGCAAGATAATGTTGCTCTAGAAACCTGCCCAAGCAGCAATGTTCAGACTAAAGCAATTGGTGACTTCGCGCTTCACCCGATAAAAGCGTTCTATCAAGGTGGTATAGCGGTCACTATCAACACTGATAACCGCACCGTATCAAACACGACAATGACCAATGAAGTCCGCAAGGTTATGGAACAATTCGGACTAACAATTGAAGATTACTATCAAATTTATAAGGTTAGTGTCGAACAGTCCTTTGCTGCCAATACAGTAAAACAAGAATTATTGGATTACTTAAAATAGGCATAACGCGTTTATCCATCCCGATTACAGGCATAAGTAATCGGGATATTTGAATGTAGCGAAGCACTCTTGCTCGATGCCTTCTTCCATCAATGCTTTTGGTCTTTCACGGCTGGAGTCCACTCTTGTTCTAAATGACGTGAATTGCGAGCGATTTCGCTTGAGATCTATAATTTGCTTATACATAAAAACCTCCAAAAGGGATTCAAGCTAGACGTAAATCTAGCTTGACCTGCCCGTTCAAGTTAAAGCTCTTTATTGATCTGTACCAGTACTTCTTCTGTGGTTTTTACCGAGTTTGCAATCATTCGAACATTAGTCATTGCTGCTGCATAACCATCATAACCCGGTAACTGAGCTGCGGCCGTAGCATCGGAAACCACCTGAACTTCAAACCCCTGCTCCATAAATTCACGCATGTGTGATTCAGTACACAAATTAGCAGACATGCCCGCTAGGATAATTTTATCGATATTGCGTTTACGCAGCTGTAAGACCGTATCGTTAGAATCTGGGCCATACACTTTATGAGGTGTTGATACCGCCGTTTTACCATTGTTGATATATTTCTTGTACTGCGGCATCCAATCTACCCCAGACCCTTCTTTGAACCCGGCTTGGTCTAGGCGCTCATCGCTCTCAAACATATGAATGTGGTGCATTGCATGCTCAAGGGCACCACCGTGTTTAAATTCCAAATCTGTGGGTGCGTAAAAGTGTGGCGAGATAACCAATGGAATATTTTTCTCACCAGCGATTTTCATTAGTTTTTCAATATTATCCACCGTACCATTCTTAGTCACGCTCTTACCTACGAGGCCCCAAGCTACGCCTTTTGGCGAAAGGAAATCTATTTGTGGATCTGTAATGACAATCGCTGTGCGCCCTTCTTCATATACCATACCTGGATCAGGCATGTTGGCTTTTGCCATACCTGTAGATGTAATGATAGTTAAAGCAATAGCAGATAAGTTTTTAATTGAAATTTTCATAATTTATTCCTTAATTAGTAAGGTACTGGTTGTTAAGTTTTGTATTTGTTGTTGACGGGATAAATTATGGAATAAAACCAGAGAAAACGATGTGTAAATAAAATATACAAATGTGTGTTCTTAACAAAAACATGTGAAGAATGAAATATACACATTTAGTAAAAAATAGCACACATCTTTACTATATATATTGACAGATAATAGGGAAAGCAAAAAACAAATAATCTTCCGTACAGTAGAGTAAGGATGAATCATGTGTATCTATAGAAAAAAATCTCAACGAAGTTTTGGCATTGAAGCAGGTGTCTTCGCAACGTTCATATTGAGTATGATTATGGCTGTTAAAATAAACCTTAATATTCTTCCAGAGCTAAACCCCATTGAGATACTAAATAGTGTTATTCCTTTCAAAGAACAGTTTAAATTAAAACCAACAGCAGGATGGGCAATTCATATATTCCTAGGTGTTGTTATATGGGGTACAGCCTATGAAAAGTTAATATCTGTTTTTCCAGCCAAAAGTTATGTTATTAAAGCCATCATTTTCAGTATAGCCGCATGGTTACTCATGATGCTTATATTAATGCCTTTAGCTGGCCACAGTTTGTTTGGCTTAGGGTTAGGCGTTGGAGTTAAGGCTGGAGTAGTGACGTTATTTTTTCATATTATCTATGGTTTGTCTCTAGGGTTTAGTTACAAAAAATTAAGTAAAAAATTGGATAAGTCTTAACTTTAGTTAGCTAAACTTTAATTAAACAATCATAAAATAGCACTAACAATACAGGAACCAACGGTGAATTATGCACCCATTGGATAGTGAGAATTAATTATGAAACCTATCGCTCACCCTAATTCAGGTTTAACATCGGAACAACTCTCGCTTCTTGTCGAGTTACTTGAAGTAAAGAAAGCCAACCTAGATAAACAAAATGAGGAGTTGGCGTTGCTTATCACTCAAAAGCAGGACTGTTCAATCATTGATTTTGCTGACGCTGCAAGATTAAGTGATGAAAGCCAAAGAGCTTCAACACTTTATAAACAAAATCAAGAAGCCCTAAATTTAATTAAACAAGCATTAATACGCTCAAAAAATGGACAATACGGTGTTAGCCTTGTATCTGGTGAAGCTATTCCATTTGAGAGGCTTAGGTTAATCCCATGGGTAACATCTTGTGTCGGGGAGAGTGATAAATAAGGATAGATATAATTATAGATAAAACCAAAACCTCGAAATTAGGTGAGGTTATTTACCTCACCTCGAGGCTGTATCAATTGGCTATCATAGCTCCTTATTAATTTGTGCAAGTACTTCCTCTGTAGTTTTAACTGAGTTTGCAATCATACGAACATTTATCATAGCCGCAGCATAACCGTCCATATCAGGAAGCTGTGCTGCTGCAGTGGCATCTTTCACAACCAACACTTCAAACCCCTGCTCCATAAACTCACGTAAATGAGACTCTGTACATAAGTTTGCTGACATCCCTGCAAGAATAATTTTGTTTACACCACGTTTGCGTAACTGCAGTACAGTGTCATTTGTGTCAGGCCCATAGACTTTATGTGGATTGGCAACGGCTGTCTTGCCATCATTGATGTACTTTTTATATTGCGGCATGAAGTCCGCCCCACTCCCTTTTTTAAAGCCACCTTGGTCTAAGCGTTCATCACCTTCAAACATCTTGATTCCGTGCATAGCATGCTCTAAGGCGCCACCATGCTTAAATGTGAGGTCTTGCGGAGCGTAATAGTGCGGAGAAATCACAAGCGGGATACCTTTCTCACCAGCAATTTTCATTAATTTTTCGATGTTATCAACGGTACCATTTGCCGTTACACTCTTACCGACAAGAGCCCAAGCAACTCCGTCAGGGGAAAGAAAATCGATTTGGGGATCTGTAATAACAATCGCAGTTTCACCTTTAACAAGTTGTACTCCAGGATCAGGTAATCCGTCCCCTCCTTTCTTTGCATCACCAGCAGCTTGTATACTCGTTGCAGACATTAACAAAAAACATGATGCCATTGCCGTTAATAGTTTTTTATTTTTCATGCGGTTAACTCCGTACAATCAATTATGATTATTTACATTAATCGAATACACATAAAAGTATTATTTTTCATCAAGCTAATAATAGTTCAAACACTATTGAATATAGTAGGACTTTATCTACTTTATATGCGTACTAATTTATTACAAGAATAAAAAACACCACATAATTTCTCAAAAATCACACATTGATAAACGATGAATACACATATTAACGATTAGAAAAAGCATATATTAATCACATTAAAGAAAACATCAACATCCATATAAAACTGTTAATAGAGGTGATATTATGTCTAAGTCAATGATTACTATTATTTTAGCTTCATCAATGTTCTCTGCAGCCGCTTTTTCTGCCAACCCACTTACTCTAAAAGTCACACCTGATAATGGTGGTGCATGGGTACAAGTGGAAAAGAATGGAGTCCGTGAGGCTGGTGTTGATATCACAGTGAAAAATAACCATGAGGAACATTATCAAACGTCGAATTTTGGCCGGGTGTACATTCCTAGTCACTATAACTCTTCGCGTACTATGACTATCACAGCAACAGATGAAAGTGGAAATTTTGCATCTACAAAAAGATTTATCCCTGTCCATAAGTAATAAAATCCATGCGCGATCCGTAAGAAAATATAAAAATCACCTACATCCCCTCTCCGTAGAGGGGATTTTTTCATTGGTAAAATAAATCCATTGCACTGACGAAACCTAAAGGAATCGAATCCCGCATTCATACTAATCAGTTAATTTTATACTCATTGCGCGATTGATATAACATCAATGAATTAGTCTTTTACACTTTCACTATTAATCCTATCCAATATCAACTTCAACTTCAACTGTAGTAATGACAAGCAGAGTGATATTGAAATTAGCTACTTATCCCGAAAATACTCATCGATAGTATAAAAACATTTTGAGTTAAAAGTAGTAACTTTCAACGAATACAATTTACTGACAATTATTTATATCAACACCCTCACCTTAAAATACTGATAAATATCAATACTCAATCCCTACTTATTCAATTAGATGTCCCAATAGTAAACCTCTTATGAAGCCGATGTCATCATAGCCCAAATAGAAAACCTCCATTCAGAAGTATTCTGTTGCTAACATCATACAAGTCATCATATAAATTAAACTTTGAAAGAGTTTATATCTAGACCAATACAGTAACTATAACTCTTGTTGCGATTCAATCGTTAAATCAGAGTTAAATTGACGTTTATGGTCATAATACTGGAGACACAAAATTGCCACTTTAGCATATTAAAGTGGCAACTATAATTCAGCAGAATGGAATGACATACAAAGGTTGCATTTTAAACACAAAGCTAAAATAGTATACTCTATTTGACACCCTTAATATTCTTTACTCGCCATCACAACTAATTCTTCTAGCTCTACTTGTTTTGACTGCTCAAGAGACGAAATTACAGATTCATTAAATTTGTAGTTTTTATAATTTCCCGTTGTATTTTCATCGATTGAATTCTCATGTATTGCTAATTGTACCCAACCTTCATATGATAGATCGTTTCCAGAAATATCAGCTTTAACTTGTGTCACACATGAAAACAATAAAATGGAGATTAGCTTTAATTTATTCATATTTCACCTCGCATTCTTAAGGTAGTAATTAACAAAAAAGATAAATCTCTTAAATTTATCTTCTCTCCTCTCAAGAATAATCGCAACAAAAATAGCCATAAAAAAGATAACAAATATAATAATCACAGAAAATGGAACTAATTCATTTATAAAATAAATATGGTATTCCATAAGCCCTCCATTATAGTCCTGATA
>NZ_JAKJSJ010000099.1:0-15125 GCF_050336715.1 Photobacterium makurazakiensis | reverse complement strand
CAGGTGTTCCAGCACATTATTTGTACAGCGATATGCCATACAAACAATATGAATATGTTTAATGTTTTCTTTATTTATTTCTGAATGACTTAGCTTTTAAATACGCTAAATTCATCAAATAATCCTTCAATGCGTTTAAAACGATTATCCTTTTCATGAGGTTGTGATAACCCTTTTATAAATGCCTCAATTAATGAGAAGCCTGCTGCACGGTTATTGAAAAAACCGCTACCTGCACTTTCTACATTAAATTGAACATAGCAATAAGGTACAAAAGGATTTACCGCTTGATCTGTCACTACAATAATGTGCCCACCACATTCACTGAACCAACGCACCAGCCTGACCGTGATATTGGAATAGCGGTGATATGAAATGGCGAGCAATATATCCTCACTTGTTACATCAACCAACTGGTGTGGTAACGTTGAAGTATCAGCATTAAGCAATACAACATCTCGACGTAAATACCTTGCTAATAAGTAAAAATAGTTTGCTAAAGCTTCAGATGAAGCACTCCCCATTACGTACAACTTTCCCTTCGGCTGACGCATTAAGCTTACGGCTTTATCAAAGTCATCTTCAGAAATAGCCTGATAGGTTTTTTCCATGTTATCCATGACTTCATTGTAATGATTTGCCAATACACCTTTCATGTCAGCAGGCAATGGGGCTGTTGTATGGCACTCATAACGTTCAATGGGCGTCGTTAAAGTTTGAGTTAGGTCGTCTGTTACCCGTTTTTTAAATTCGATAAACCCACTAAAACCAATTCGCTGCAGAAAGCGACCGAGTGTTGCCTTTCCTACACCAATTTGTTTGCAAAGATCATCAATTTTAGCAAATGGCAGAACAGTATAATTCTCCATGAAATATTGAGTAATACGCTGCTCGGCATCAGTATGCGATTCAATCGTATTTACTGTATTAATAAAGTCTTGTTTATTCATGGGGGAATTTTCCCGTAAATTCTTCAACACGGGAAATTTTTCCATTTCATTGATTATCTAGCAAGGGAATAGCATTTTCCCGTCACTAATTTGTGATCATAACCTTATATAAGGTAAGGGGATGTGCTTTATTAAATTTATTGTCATTAATTTTTTACAATAACGTAACAGCGTATTGGTGCTTCGCCTATTTTTAACTCATCGACACCTTATTTATGATAATTTGTCTTATCATAAATACTCAGCTCAGCGGATACAGCTCATTATTTAATGTATTCCATTCATTTTCCCCCCACTCGGTCATTGTTTGGGATATTTTTCCCGTCGCTTATTTAATGATATAAATGAGTATTGTTGAATTACTCAACACTTGGTTGGTCGTAACATCACCAATCAGTGGTTTGTAACAATTTTACGTACTTTATCAAGATAGACACTCACCCCATGCTTCATAAATACTATTTATCTATGAATCAATCACCTGCAGCCTCGATATTTAAGCGATTGCGCAAACGAATCTTATACCGTGATCTCAGTTTAACTTTTTTGCAATTGCCCGCATTTTTCAACTCAGATATAGTGCGCAAGTCTCGAATTTTCCGGACTTTTTCACTCAGGTGCTCGATTAGTACCTTTATATCGTCCATATGTAAATAACTTTGAAAAGGTAGTTGAATGAAGTTTTCAAAGCCTCTTATTGCAGTGTCCATTACATTGGCACTTGCTGGCTGCTCACTAACACCATCACAGTCAAATGAGTCTTTTTCTTTAACCGTTGCCCACATCAACGATACGCACTCTAACTTTGATCCTGTTAAATCTAGCTTCAAAGCAAATGAAACCGTCGTATATAACGAATTTGGTGGCTTCCCACGCCTACATACGATGGCAGAAGAATATAAAAAAGCCGCGGAAGATCAAGACAACAGTTTCCTATTTTTGCATGGTGGTGATGCTTGGCAAGGTAGCGCATACTTCAAGCTGAATGAAGGTGCAATGAATGCTGAGCTGTTAAGCCGTATGGGCATTGATGCAATGGCGCTTGGTAACCACGAGTTTGACTTGAACAATGCCAAGTTGAACCAGTTTATTAGTGACATCAACTTCCCAGTTCTTGCTGCGAACATCGACACAAGTGAAGATGCTGACTTAAAAGATCAGACAAACTTAAAGCCTTACACGCTTTTCGCTTTTGACGGCAACAAAAAGACCGTTATCGAAGACATCAATAACTTGCCTGCAGGTAAAGATATTGTCGCGGTATTCGGTATTGCATTAGATGATATGCCGAACCTTTCACCAAATACGGGTGACGTGCAGTTCTTCGATATGGTTGAATCTGCGCAAACAACTGTTGATATGTTCAAGGCTAAAGGCATTAACAATATCATCGCTCTAACGCATATCGGTAACGCGGTTGATGTAGATATTGCATCAAAAGTTAACGGTATCGACCTTATCGTTGGTGGACACTCTCATACACTGCTAGGTGACTTCACTAACATTGGTCATGACCACTCTGGCACCTATGCACAGATGGTAACTAACCCGAATGGCAACAGCCAAACTTGTGTTGTTCAGGCCGGTGAATATTCACAAGCAATCGGACAACTTGAAGTAAGCTTTGACGGTAATGGTAATGTGACCTCATGTGCAGGTTTAAACACCCTACTAACCAATGACGAGTACTTCCACTCACCATTGCGTGAAGCTGAAAGCAAATTTAGCGTAGAAGAAAACGCTGCGGTCGTTAACTTTATCGAAGGTGAAGAAAACATCATCATCACCGATGAAGAAACAACAATGCGCCAGCTTATCGATACCAAGTACAAGCCAGCCGTTGACGAAGCTTACGGTAAAGTGATTGCTCAAGTACCTGTAGAAGTTATCCATGAGCGTCGTCCAGGCGATCGAGGTACTGATAAGCACGGTTCAGATGTTGCCGCTATCATTGCAGCAGGCCAATACTACTGGGCTAACTCGCCAGAAGTTGTTGAAGTGACTGGCATGAAAGTTGACTTCTCACTGATTGGCGCAGGCGGCATTCGCACCAACATTGAAGCCGGTGAATACCGCGAAGGTAACGTTTCTTTAGAAATGCTTCCATTCTCTAACTTCATGTCTGTTGTACCTGTAAAAGGCAAAGTCATTAAAGAGCTAATTGACGGTACAGTTTCAGCAACGCTACCTGAAGGCTCACATGCTGGTAAGTTCCCATACGGTGGCTACATTCGTTTCCAATACACTGAAACGACACCGAACCAAGCTGGTAAGCTAGATTACGTAGAAGTCATGACGGGTACAGCAGAAAACCCAATCTGGACTCCGCTGCAAGACAACAAAACTTACAACGTTGCTGTTAACAACTACAACGCAACAGGTAACGATGGCTGGACTCCGCTGTTTACTGCTCAGCAAAAGAGTACAGGTCGTGTTGACCTTGCTTACGTAGATGGTCAACTAACTGCCTTCAATGTTAAAAATATTGAAGAGCAAAATGGTCGATTCCTTGTGAACTACGAAGGCCAAGCGCCAAATTGTAAAGCCGATAACACACGCTGTAATACCGATGCACAAGCGGTTATCGACTACATCGCACAAGAAATGCCTGTTATCAAACCGCTAAGCTATGAAGTTGTTACGTTCGAACGTGCAATGTAATTCGCTAAGCGAGTAATGATAAAAAAAGGGCCTATTTTTATAGGCCCTTTTTTAATTAAACTAGGTATGATTAGAAATCACTATCACGTCATCGATAACAATGGGAAACCCAGAAATGAACAAAGATACCCCTACTCTGTGGCAACGCTTTAAATCAGCAGCGATTGAAGTCATGGATTTCAAAAGCCGTGTTTGGGTAATCAATATTCATAGCAGTGCCCTACAGGACGAATCATTCGTCATAAATGAAGATAGTTTCCAAGAGCCGCTACAATGGATGAAAAGAAGACAATACACTTCTGACATGCAAGCTAAAGTCGAACAGATGAAAACATCGCAAGTGTTAGTTTTCCATATTGACGGTGTACGTCACCGCCTTATGCGAGTGAAGTAAACATCGTTGCAGCCATTATGCACCAGCAATATCTCTTACCGCTCTCAAGCTTCTGTATTTATCTCCCTCTCCGCTCTTCCTCCCTGTGCGTTTTTTCACCAAATGACGAAGGGGAAATGAATAAAGCTTTATGACTCATCACAGCTCTATTACTATTCATCCTCGTTAAAATACGTAAAACGACGTCAAAGGACATACCGCCAATGCAACAAGTGAACATTATCCCGAACCCACAAATCGCGATTATTTTTAAAAGCTGGGCTGAAGATTGGGCGAAAGAAAGCCAAGGCGATAAGAAAGACATGGCGACAAAGTTTCACACCGTTTATAAAATTGCGGCCGATATGTTCACCAAAGGCGGTGATGTTGAAATGCAGTTTTTATCAGCACTATTTGAAGACTGTAAACAAAAGCTTGAAAATGCCGAAGCCATGAACGAAAAAGTAAAACTGGCATTCAAAGATGACGATGAACGTGCGCAGGCTATTATTGCTAAAGTAAACAGTGCTGCACAAGATGCCGCACATGTTGTTCGCTACCTTGGCCAGTTATTAAAGCCCGCTCAATAGCATCCAGACAGATAAAGCAGGTAGTTACCTGCTTTATTGTTCCCCCTTCCCCGCTATGACTCAATTTGTTCAACGGTTTTATTCAACGTTTACATCTTCACCTATATCACAAATCGTCGCCTGAAGAGCAATACCATACCGATCTAAGAGCGCATTATAGCGACCATCCCGGCACATCCTATCTAACTGATAGTTAAAGTTGTCTCTTACTTCCTGATTTTTAAAACTGGCCTTAAAGTGGGTAACTGGTGGGAACAACGAATGAAGCACCACCTCATCCATCGATTTGCCTAATTCTTTACTGAAAAAATTAAATATACTGCGGTCGATAACAGCAATACTGCCAGTATCTAACCAAAACTGCTTAACTTGATCTGCCTGATCTGCAAACTCAATATAATTTTTCCGTTGCGGTGAATCTAATGAAAACAGCTTTTCAAAATCGGCACCTAAATCTAAATAGGCATTCTGCCAAGTAAGTACCCGATGGTCTTTTAAATCTCCAACAGACTTTATCTGTGCATTATCTGACTTTTTACTAATGGCAAAGTTCGCGAACGTTATATAGTGATTCGAATAAAAGACATCGCTATCATCAACTAATACGCTCATTGCAACATCAGCCTTCCCTTGTTGAACGGCTGTCTGTAATTGAGCAAAAGGCATCTGTAAGAAATTTATTGAATACTCATCAAGCGCATTAGTAACAACATCTATTTGAAAGCCTTGTGTTGCGCTGTCCGTTACATAAGGTGGCATATCGGTTGAAACCGCAACATTGAGCGTTGGTTTCTCTGCATAACATAGCGAAGTCAATGTTTGTCCCATCAATAGGGTTAACACGATTATCCGTATAAAATTTCGATATAAAGATAAAAACAGGTGAGAAGTATGATGTGGGGTATTCATCTTGACATAGCCTCTGGCATGCTGCCTATCGGTATTATCAAGTGTAACACCTCTTTCTAAGACTGCTTGCCAAAGCAAAAGAGATCGCTTGTTACTGAACACTCATATGTGTATCACAGTAAGAAGCAACCTCTTTCGTTTCAGATTCCGACTCGTCTATATGAATGAGCTATATAAACAAGCTATATAAAAACGATTACTCAGCCGATCATCCAACTAACTTTATTGCATTACCCAGTACATGAAGACACGTCAAACGCCCTACACCACCCGGAACAGGCGTAATTGCCGCAAGTGATAAAATATCATCATGGTGTTTTATATCGCCAACCAATTTACCATCAACACGGTTAATACCCACATCAATAATCAATTGGCCTTCAATAAATTGACTGTTATCTAAAATACCATGTGCCCCTGTCGCAACAACAATCACATCAAATTGCTGCCAGCTAACAGCGCCTAAATCTGAACGACTATTAAAACTTGCAACAGTACTCTGACGGTTAATGAGCTCTATCGCTAACGGCTTACCGACAATATTGCTCCGGCCAACAACCGCGACCTTTAGCCCTGCAAAGTTCGATTCACCACACTGAGACGAAATGATATCGATAGTAGCTTGTACGGTACATGGAAGAATCGAATTTTGACCAAGCACTAGTTGGCCTAGGGTTTCAGAGCCAAAACCATCGACATCAATTGCGGCAGGTAAATCGGGAGCAACCAACCCGTTTGGTAATGGGAGTTGGAACAAAATAGGATGATCGGTTTGCTCAGCAAGCGTATCTAAGTCATCTTGTTTAGTGACAGCTTCATCAAGCGTAAGGTGATTACATTCAAGGCCAAGCTCATCAAACAAACGGACTTTATTGCGAACATAAACCTTACTTGCCGGATCATCCCCCACCGTCACAATAGTTAAACGCACAGGTTTATTTAATGTGACTACTTGTTCTTTTAGCTCAGCCAGCTTGGCTTCATAAATTGCACTAATTACTGATTTCATTAAGGTCACACACGGTAAAAAACTAATGAGTATTTTATATCTAACTGATTTTAGATGAACCATGCGTTAGAACAAGTTATTTGCCTTCCTGAGCACAGATCAATCATCCAAAAACAATAATACCGACTGATTATTCAACACCATGGTATTCATAATCAATCGGTAGATAAATTGTAGTAACAAATAACAACTTATAACACTGTTATCCTAACAACTATGAGGTTGCCATTTTCAGCGGCGCTTCTTTACTCATTGCTCGCTGAGTCTTTGCTACATACAGTTTCATTGCTAACGAAATGACTAGCGCCACAGACAAAATACCAACAAAGATATACATCGTCATCGTATAGCTGCCTGTTAAGCCTCGTACATAAGCAGCCAAAGATGATCCTGTTAAGCCAGCTAATGCCCATGCTGTTAATACATAACCGTGAATCGCCCCAAGTTGCTTGGTACCAAACAAGTCACCAATATAAGCCGGTAGCGTCGAAAATCCACCGCCGTAGCAGGTCATGATGAAGAAGACGACCACTTGGAACATCAGTGCGTGCGACAATGAAGGTAGCAGCATGAATGCGCCAATTTGGGCAACAAAGAAGATAATGAAGGTATTTGGTCGAGTAAGGTAATCAGACGCAGACGACCAAAATAGACGACCTAGACCATTTAGCAAGCCCATGATGCCTACCATTGTCGCGGCTTCCATTGCGCTTAATCCGGCGATTTCTTGCGCCATTGGAGATGCAGCAGAAATAATTGCGATACCACAAGTAATGTTGATAAAAATCATCACCCATAAGCCCCAGAATTGCGGCGTTTTAACGGCATCATTCGCGTTCTGCTGACTTAAATCACCTGTTGGCTTAACTTGTTGCTTACCATTTTCGGTTACTTGCATGCTCTCTGGCACCCAATCAACAGGTGGCTTTTCTAAATAAGAAGAAGCGGCCAACATAACGATAAAATACGTACCGCCCATAATGTAAAAAGTAGCCGAAATACCCACACTGCTAATTAATGCTTGAATAACAGGGCTTGCAATCATCGATGCAAAACCAAACCCCATAATTGCCAGACCCGTAGCTAAACCACGGCGATCGGGGAACCATTTTATTAACGTAGATACTGGCGTAACGTACCCCATGCCTAAACCAATGCCACCCAATACACCATAGCTGAAATACAGTAGGTACAAACTTTCCATACTGGTTGCGATACCTGCGCCCGCAACGCCAGCACCAAAGAATAATGCTGCAATAGTACCTGTAAATCGTGGGCCTTTTTTCTCTACCACATGCCCCATAACCGCTGCAGAGGCACCAAGGAAGAAGATAGCAATACCGAAAGTAAATGAAATTTGCTGTAAGTCCCAACCGAATGCTTGGTGCAGTGGATTTGAAAATACACTCCACGCATAAATAGAACCGATAGAGATATGGATACCAACAGCAGCAAGTGCGATTAACCAACGATTTTTTACATTAGATGACGGCATTGTGAATAACCAGTAAGTAGTAGAAGCCGATACACTAACTGATAATTTAATCGAGAAGAATAGAAGCCAATTGTGGCTTTCATTAATAAAAATAAATATAGAAACATCTACTTTCATTGGTACACAGTATGAAATCGAGCATTTTTTCGCTAAACAAAAAAACAATCACACATGATATTTAACTGTCTGATTATATTAAATATATATTAACACCGCTCTGAAATATCAATCTCAACACATCGGTTAAACCTCGGTGTTAAATCGGCCACACCTACGCACTGCAATCTAAAATTTCAAAATTGATCCAAATAGAAGAGTTTATATGAAACTCGATTTATAACATTAATTCAATATAAATTATACATAACTGATCTAATTTAAATTTATTTGATGTGAAATTTACATTTCCTTAAAAGTACCCTGACAATTGGATGTTCTAATAATCGTATTCAAATACGGCTTTAATCATTAATGGTGAGGAAACTATGGATCAAGCAGCAAGCTTAAGAAGCATCTTCTTACAACGTAAATGTATCCAGCGTGTTAGAAGCTATCACGCTAAAATTCGTAAGGCGGTTTCTACGGGTGACCTTCGCGATGTATCTAGTCTATTAAAGCAACTTGAAGTTGCACAACGACAATTAGAAGCTGCATTCGAACGACAGAACAAATTGGCCTCTTAGGGCTTTTTTTAAGAGAGATTTTTGTGCAACAACTCAACGTTCTAAGCAGCAAGTTGCTTTAGTATTAGCACTCTTTCATAAAGACAGAGAATTTAAGATGGATCTCTTACTATTAAGCAACGGTAAAGTTGCTGGCAACACTAAAGTAATGGAATTTGCATTACCTGCGATCACTGAAGTATTTAATCGCAAGCAAGTAAAGAACGTCGTGGTCATTCCTTATGCCGTTATTCGCAGCAGCCATGACGATCGCACAGCAATGGTAGCTGAGAGCCTCAGTCACCTTGATGTAAACGTGACTGGATTGCACAATGCAGCAGATCCAGTACAAGCCATTCGTGAAGCCGATGCTATTGTCGTAAGCGGTGGTAACACTTGGGTACTAAACAAAACACTGCATGATCTTGGCCTGATCGGCCCTATCCAACATGCCGTGACTAAACTTGGCGTACCATACATTGGCTGGAGTGCAGGAACGGTAATTAGCGCACCAACAATCCGCACAACAAATGACATGTGTATTGTCAGCTCAGCGATTACCCCATCGTTAAGTTTCGTGCCTTTCCAAATTAATGCCCATTACGTCGATGCCACCATCGAAGATCATATGGGTGAAACACGCGACGAACGCATTGAAGAATTCTTAATCGTGAACCCGCACCAATCTGTTATTGGTATTCCTGAAGGTTCATGGTTAGCGGTATCGGGTGACCAAATGACTTATGAAGCCGCAAATGATAAGCCATTACATTGGTTCAAACTAAACCAAGAACGTCGCATTATCGAAGCGGGCTCTGATGTAACAGAGCTAATGGCGCTAGATTGCTAATTCCCTTACTCAATTAGAGTAAAATAAACCAGCGCGCTTACGACTGTATAAATCTCACTTTATACTTTAGGGCGCGCTAATTGTTAGATTGACACTCGCCTTTACTATAATCCGTAGACACTCGCTTTTGACACATCTACTAGGTAGTTACACGCTAAAATATTTCTACCAATCAGTAGCTTATCAGACATTAGACTACGGTCTTTCAAATTCACTTCTACAATGTGCTCTTGGCCAGACATACTGAGATCAAGCTCAATGCTATACCTTAGTTCAGAGCCAAGCGAATTTTGGATCTGCCTAACATGCGTGATCTTCGAGCTCATATGCACACTTTCACCCAGTTCATTTGCAGTAATGAAATTCACCACTTTACCGACATTTTCACCGGCATCAGGTGCAAAACCTTCAATTTCAATATTTGTTGCATGAAGTGAGGTACGAGTAGCACCTGTGTCTATTCTCGAACGAAAGTTTAAATCTGCCGCCTTAGAATAGAACACTTCTTTTTGTCCGATTAAAGCGAGTGGAGAAGAATCGCCAGCACACGCCGACGAATAATCACTGGCAAATGCAGTGGTAGACAGTAATACCGAGGCTAGCCCAATTAATGCTGTATTGAAACATCCTTGCTTCAGATCCATAACGACTCCTTGTAATTGAAAACATGATAGGCAATCTCCTTTGCCATTCCCTTATAATTTCATGTTATCTAAAAAAACAATCGCACGGTTTAATTAATAGTAACAGTGTGTTTACAACACCTACAGATCAAAAAACGTTTAGTATTCAATAATTAGCTAGGGGGTCTGAGCATTGGGATCATTACAGGAAAGTCCTCCGCATAGATATGATCCATTACTTCAAATCCTTGTCGCTGATAAAAACCAATATTGGTTGGATTAGAGCAAACTAAGTAAGCCGTATCACCCATACGATCACACTCTGAAGTCACGCTATGCATTAAGGCGGTTCCTGCCCCACTACCTCTGGTGATCAGATCTGCGCCAATTAAAGGCAAGTACCAATGCGGACTTTTAGGCTCAAAAGGGGTCAGTTTTTCAAATAACACTGCCACAGTGTCTTGCTGTTTCTCTGTCATTGTTGTTTTTATCAATGCATCCATCCGCGCATCATCCGATGTCACATCAGGTGGTAACCATAGTGCACCACAACCTGATTTATATAATGCGGTGCCGTGTTTGAATGCTTCATCTCCACTGGCTTTCGACCATTGTGGCATGACTTTTAAATAAGTATCGACATCTGGCCAGCACCACCTTGCAGTAGGATCGTCAGCAAAGCCCATAACAATCGATGCTATCACTTTCGGTTGTTCACTCACTGGCACGCGATAAGCTAAGTTCCATTTGTGGCTACTCATGTTCATCCTAACCGATTGAATACTATTAACTTAGCGTATCGTTTTAGCTTCCGGTGTGCAATAAAAACGCGTAATACCCAAGTATACTTCACCCAATAAACAAAAAGCACAACATCTCCATGTTGTGCTTTCTGATAGTGTCAGCATGTCAGTCAGGTAATCGTTACCCAGTAACAACTGTATAGTAGCGATTAAATGTTATTCACTGAAAGCCAAGCGTTAATATGATGTGCAACGCGCTCGGGTTGCTCCATGGTGGTTAAGTGACCACAGTTGTTCAATATATGTAAGCTAACATCTGGTATTTGTTCAGCCATCAATAAATGATTACTCACCGGACAAAGCAGATCGTCACGACCACATATTATCAAGGTTGGCACTGCTATACTCGCTAACAGCGGACGTGCATCTGGCCGTGTTGCCAAGGCATTTGCATGCGCCATAAAGCAGTTAAGACCAACATGCTCTGCCATTAACGTTACTGTTGAAGTTAGCGAGGGATCATTTAAACGGCTTGGATGAATCAACAAAGGCATTAATATCTCAGGCGTGATCATAGAGAATGCCCCTTGTACTGCCTTCTCAACTAAACTATTACGTTTAAGTGTGATTTCCATTTTTTCGTCGGCGGCATTCGTACCAATCAGAATCAAGCCTGCTACACGTTCAGGGGCTTGGCGATAAACTTCAAACGCCAAAATCCCCCCCATTGATAGCCCACCTAGAATGAATCTTTCTGGTGCATCTTCCAGCACCTTCGCGGCTAAAACTTGCATTGACTCATCGGCAGTTAATACTGCACATTGCGGATCAACATTATCAGCTAAGCGCTGGTTAACTGACGTAAACAGATGGTGGTCGCACAACAAGCCTGGTAACCAAAGTAGTGGAACAGATTGATTCATTCTAATCCCCTTAAGCGCCTAATATTTCAGGTTTCTGCGGTTTATCACTGCCTAAAATACTGTAGATGAAGCTATTACCACGCTCATTCGCAAGGCTAATAGCAGCACCTTCCGGCACATTAAATACATCCCCGGTTGTCATCAGCACCGATGCCGACTCACCGTTCAGTTCAATGTTCACCCGTGTATCGCCACTGAAGTTAATCAATACCTGCTTTTCAGCACGACGATGCAATGGCAGTTTTGCTTCTTCTTTTAAAGCATATGCGTGAATACTCACCGCATCATCACTTTTCACCTGAAAATCATAGTCTGCTTTAGGGCTACCAGTAAGTGAATACTGCTGATAGTTCACCCCTTCAAAATCACTCTTAACAGGCTGGTAATTGCCGCTCAACGCAACAAAAGGCATCATCTGCTCAGCGGTATAATTATCAAACGCACTCATTTCTTTATCTGATAATAAAGGCATTAACTCTTCAGCATTTGGAATTGCATCACCCGCTTCAGTATCAGCCAAGCTACCATCTTCTCGAAGGTATAAGCCATGTCCTTGACTATCTTTGATAACGCTTGGGTGCCAAACAACACCACCGCCTGAGTCGTCCCCACCTAATACCGAAAACATGAAGCCATACTCATCACCAACCACTTCAAAGCCACGGAACAGATTGGTCGGAATAGAAATCACGTCACCTTGTGATAATACCGCTTCATCTTTTGCTTCATTGCCCCAATAGAAACGGAACTGACCTTTAAACACCACAAATAACTCTGCGGTATGATGCGAGTGCAACGAATTTTTTATGCCAGGCGGTTGACCCGCAGCACCGATGTTAAAACCCGACGTTTCACGAATATGAACATGCTGACGGCTGTTTTCAGCCACTCCGGCACCAATAATACAAAAATTATCTTTCAAGTGGCTTCCCGGTGTGCGTGCATCAATAAATGCACTTTTTCCTGGGATCAACTCCATATACCGCACCAACTGCGTATTCATTCTTTGTTGTAAGTTCATGTTATATATCCTTTAGAACACGTTAATCACAGAACAACACATTGATCATTATTGTTTTAACTGCCAAGCGGGCGTCCGCCATCCACAGCCAGAGTTGTTCCGGTAGAGAAAGTCATTTGTTCGGCGGCAACGACCACTGCTTTTGCTACTTCGCTAGCATCTGCTAAGCGCTTTAACGGCGTTGACTGCTCTTGTTGATTGCGCCATGCATCATCAAGACCTTTCACAAATTCAGTATCAACCAAGCCCGGTGCAACAGCCATCACTCGCACCTCGGGGGCCAGTGCCCTAGCTAGCGAACGGGTCATATTTTCCATCGCCGCCTTGCTGGCACAATATGCAATATTGCTCCCCATTGCCGTTTGCGCTGCAATAGAAGTAATGTTGACGACACACCCTTGTTTCTTTTTCAACATCGGCTGGAAAGCCCGTACCATCGCGAATGGTGCTCGCACGTTCACTTGAAAAATACGATCGAACAGTTCATCGTCTAAACCACTGAGGTTTTCATGCGCAACAAATTGGGTCGTACCTGCGCAATTCACCAATAAATCTAGCCCTAAGTTATCACGTGAAATTGACGCCGCCAGCGATTCTATATTTTCCGAATCAGATACGTTTAGCTGGTAGCTTTGGTGCCCGTCACCAGCGAGCGAGTCAAGTACCGATGACGCTGCCTCACCATTAGAATGATATGTAAGAAGAACTTGGTAACCTTGTTGAGCGAGTTGTTGGCAAATGGCGGCACCGATGCCGCCACTCCCGCCCGTAACCAGAGCGAGTTTACTCATTATAAAACGCCCTCTTCTTCTTGCTTTTTATAGCGTCGAACTCGAATATCAGCTTGCTCTTTATGACCAGCAAAACCTTCCAGCGCACATAAGCGTGAGCAGTATTCGCCAACCTTCAATGATGCTTCGGCTGTCACTCGCTGGTAAGTGCAGGTTTTAATAAATTTACCCACCCACAAACCACCGGTATAACGTGCCGCTTTTTTGGTCGGTAACGTGTGGTTAGTACCGATACATTTATCACCGTAAGAGACGTTGGTTTCACGGCCAAGGAACAATGCGCCGTAGTTTGTCATGTTGTTGAGGAAGTATTGAGTATCTTCAGTCATCACTTGTACGTGCTCTGATGCAATATCATCAGCTACAGCAACCATTTCATCGTAGCTGTCACACACAATAACTTGGCCATAATCTTCCCAAGCCTTACCCGCAACTTCGGCTGTTGGCAAAATAGTCAGCTGACGCTCAATTTCTTTAATCGTTTCTTGGGCGAATGATTCAGAGTTCGTCAATAATACTGCTGGGGAGTTATATCCATGCTCTGCCTGACCTAACAAATCAGCAGCGGCTAGTTCTGGGTCACAGCCAACTTCATCGGCGATGACCAAGGTTTCTGTTGGGCCAGCGAATAAATCGATACCAACACGGCCAAACAGCTGGCGTTTCGCTTCAGCGACAAACGCGTTTCCTGGGCCGACAATCATATCAACAGGTAAGATGGATTCGGTGCCCAATGCCATTGCACCGACAGCCTGCACACCGCCAAAACAGTAAATTTCATCAGCACCAGCCATCGCCATCGCGGCAACAATCGCAGCATTTGGCTCGCCATTGAAAGGAGGCGCACACGCAATAACTCGCTTCACACCTGCAACTTTCGCTGTAAGTACACTCATGTGTGCAGAAGCAACCAGTGGATATTTACCGCCTGGGATATAACAACCCACGCTGTTTACTGGAATATTTTTATGACCCAACACCACCCCTGGTAATGTCTCCACTTCCACATCTTTCATTGAATCACGCTGGATCTGTGCAAAGTTCTTCACTTGCTCTTGTGCAAACTCAATATCATGACGCGTTTCATCACTCAAGCTGTCGATACAGGCCTGAATCTGCTTATCACTCAGGCGGAAGTTCTCTGGTGACCAGCTATCAAACTTTTCAGACAAATCACGTACGGCTGCGTCTCCACGCGCTTGAATGTCGCCTAAAATACCTTCGACAATACCACGCACTTTCGCGTCATTCGTTGCTGAAGCTTCTTCAGTGATACCTTCTTTAAGAAAACGAGCCATGTATCTTTCTCCCTGCTTTATTTTTTTGGTTACGTATGCATTTTTGATTAAAAAATTTTATTTAAGACATGATTATGCGACTAATCTCATCGTAGAAAACCACAAATGACTACGAATGCAATAAACATTAAACAAGTTATTTACACAATGCAAACAATATTTATCACACCTAAAAAAATACACTGTAAAGCATTGTTATTAAATAATAATAACGTGAACACCTACTT
>NZ_JAKJSJ010000098.1:0-15411 GCF_050336715.1 Photobacterium makurazakiensis | reverse complement strand
GGCTCAACGAATACTGATTGAACATCAATAACTAGAAGCTAGTCATGACATTCGAATTGACTGTGCCAAAGTTTCGTTATCTACAAGAGATAGCGTTACCTTGTATTGGTCACTCAGTTCATTGATAAATCTTTTGACTTAACTTTTTCACGAGTGCCCACACAGATTGCATGGTCAAATTGTTAAAGAACAAACTGACTGGCTAGCGGCTTAAGTTGCCGTGCTCCGTGTCAGTGAGGTCGCATTATAGAGAGTTCGATCGCATTGGCAATAGCAACAATGTAATTATTTCATTAAAACAGTTCGACCGCTCAATAGTTAAACACAAGAGTGTCGCACCGTTCATATAAGCAACGAGTGCAAGTTCTTTTAAGGAATCATTTAACCATTAAGACTTAACGATTATCGAGTTCATTTAATCTCGAGGCATACCTGATCGCCCATGCACCTATCCCAAACAAAATAAAAGGGATCGCTGCTGCGGTGTATTCAGTCCATCTTTGGTTAACGAGTTCTTTTGCCAGTATGGCGTGACCTAGTATCAATAGTAATGCACATCCTATCGCTACAAATACCAGCTTCACCTCTGCTTTTATACTGCGTCTCACCTTAGCTTTCGTTTTCCTTATCTTACTCACCATACGTAGCTCCTCTTCGATATCAAGATTGTGTCGTTCTGGATAAGTAAATCATGCAATAAAAAAAGTAAGGTAGAACAGTTGAGGCAAAAAGACTGAAAACAGTTACCGTGGTTTCGAATGATAGTGCCTGAGCAAATTTGCAATGACCCTTAAGGCTTCTTCACTGTTATCATCAAAAGGGTAGCTGCCATTTATTCGCATACAATGCTTAAACTGTTTTTGCGCTGAGAATAACGTACCAGGTGCAATACTGATTTGATGCTTTTCTAAGAGTTCAAATAAAAGCTTCGAAGTATCAACAACAAAAGGTAAAGTAACCCAAAGAAAATATCCCCCCTTTGGTAACGTAATACTGGTCCCCTCAGGAAAATAAGCCTCTATTGCTTCCTTTACTCTATATAGACGATGCGCAAGTATTCGTCGAAGCTGCCTTAAATGGTGATCGTATCCACCATTTCTCAGATAGTGGGCTAACACCTGCTGGTTAGGTGTTGCGACAGACAGCGTCGACATCAATTGTAACTCTTCCATTTGCTTACTGTAGCGACCAGCAATTGCCCAACCTACCCGAAACCCTGGAGCCAAACATTTTGAAAATGATGAGCAATGCAGAACTAATCCCTTTGTGTCGATTGCCTTCATTGAGACTGGTTTTTTCTGCCCAAAGTAAAGTTCGCCATAAACATCATCTTCAAGGATTGGGATCCCTTGCCCCGCTAACAGATCATACAAAGCTTGCTGCTTTTCAACAGTAAGACTAGCCCCTGTTGGGTTCTGAAAATGACTCATTAACCAACATGCCTTGATGTTCTGCTGTTCAAGCGCAATAGTCAGCGCTTCAATATCGATACCTGAGTATATAGAAGAGGGGATCTCGACCACATTGAGGTGAAGTCGCTCTATTGCTTGCAGTGCACCGTAAAAGACAGGAGATTCAACAGCGATAGTATCACCTGGCTTTGTTAAGGCAGCCAAACTCAACCCTAGCGCTTCGGTCGCACCGGAGGTAATAACGATATCGTCGGCACAAATGGTCATGCCTTCATTGATATACCGTTGTGCAATGACTCGACGAAGCTCCAAACATCCCGGTGGTAAGTCTGTAATCCCGCTATTAATAGGCATAGTTCTAATAGTGCGGCTGAGCAGCCGCCCTAGCAATGGGATAGGGAATAAACTGGGATCAGGAAAAGCCGAACCAAACGGTATTACATCCGGTTTTTTAACTGCACTTAGCACTTCGAAAACATGCCGGTTAATTGATATCGCTTGATTAGACACTTGCGTCAGGGGACGTGATGATGAAGGCGTTAACTGATTAAAATGCGCTGCGACATAATAACCACTTTGTGGTTTTGCATATATCCAGCCTTCTATTTCTAGCTGCTCATAGGCTTTCGATACCGTAGCAGGGCTGACTGATGCAGTACTGCTCATCTTTCGAATCGATGGGATCCGCTCACCAGGCAACCAGCCTTTTTGCCTAATATGATGTTTAACCTGTTCAATAATTGTCGTGCTTCGACTAGCAATTTTCGCTTGTGGCAAACCCGTGTTCCCGTAATGAGTTGAGCTTACAACATACTATAGCGAGGCATTTAAAATTGATGAGGTCTACCTCAATTCTTTTCATTCAAAATAACCAAATGGAAAAGCAAAGATAAAAGACAGATAAAGATTTTTACGTTGGATACAAAAAAGCCCCGACTTTCGTCAGGGCTTATTTGTGAATTTGGTGCCCGAGGACGGACTTGAACCGTCACTCCCGAAGGAAACGGATTTTGAATCCGTCGTGTATACCAATTTCACCACTCGGGCAGATGCGGCTCATTATACGGATACCAACTTGATACACAACTGTTTTTCTTCGTTAAAAATAAGAAAAACAGATAATCGAGCAATCCTCAGCCAATTCGTTTGCTTTCAATACCATTGAGCATTTTCTTAAGATCTAGAAACAAAAAAGCCCCGACTTTCGTCAGGGCTTTTTTGTGAATTTGGTGCCCGAGGACGGACTTGAACCGTCACGCTCGAAAGCAACGGATTTTGAATCCGTCGTGTATACCAATTTCACCACTCGGGCAGACGGTTTATTTTACGTATCTATTTTTTTGGTGCAAGCAGTAGATAAGCGATTCTTTTAATTTCGAGATTGATTGCTTCATCTTTGACCAATTGATTCTTTATTTATGGTCTCGCCGCTCCATCCATACAACCTTTTCATCATTTACAATCGAAAGCCCTCGACATGAGTATGAGCACTCACCTCCCAGTTTCGCCATAAAGTCAATTCACCGATTCAATGTAAGTTGCTACACTGCTAGCGTAATTTTGACTAACAACGCATTGGACAAGACGTGAAAAAGAAAAAACAACAGGACGTTAAAACAGAAAAACAATACCCGAGTTTATTTCGTCGTATTGCCGCTTGGGTATACGACGCATTAGTTGTTGCAGCTGTGCTCATGCTTGCAGGCGGCGTGGCTATGGGGATTGCAACTCTACTGCTCAGCATCGGAGCGTTAGATATTACCGGCTATGAAGATATTAGTGCTTACATGACGCAGCACCCAGTTGTTGGTTTACTTTATACGGCCTATCTTGCTTTAGCGATTATTGGCTTTTTTGCATTCTTCTGGTGTAAAGCCGGACAAACATTAGGCATGAGGGCATGGAAACTGCGTATTCAGAATAAAGATGGTTCAAACATTCGAATTACGCAGGCACTCATTCGCTTAGGTACATCAGCTTTCGGCCTTGGTAACTTAATCGCCCCTTTCAGCCAGACCAAACAATCTTTCCAAGATATTATGGCGGAATGTGAAATGGTACAGCTGCCAAAAGTTAACTAACCTCCAGTCTTCATATTCAAAATACAAAAAAGGAGTCTTTCGACTCCTTTTTAGATCTTTGCCCTATAGCTTGCGCCGCAGCAAATAAATCGTGAGCAGTAAAAAGACCAAACTTGGCCCCAGCGCCCCTATTATGGGATGGAGGCGATAGACGATACTCATTGGGCCAAATACTTCATTTGAAATATAGAATGTAAAACCGAAAATCACACCAGATAAGACACGAGCCCCCATCGTCACAGATCGCAATGGACCAAAAACAAATGACAAGGCAAGTAACATCATCACTGCAATAGACACCGGTTGTAAAGCTTTACGCCAAAACGCCAACTCATAGCGAGATGCATCTTGTTTCGAATCTTTCAAATAGGTTACGTAATCATAAACCCCAGACAATGCGAGCTCTTCAGGCTTTACTGTTACCACCGCTAATTTATCTGGCGATAATGTTGTCTGCCAAGGCTTCACTGACATGATTTCATTACTTTGCTGTGATTCACCAATTGTTGTGACAGTAACATCTTGCAGCAACCAACCTTGCTGTTCATCATGAATAGCTGACTCAGCAAAAGTCGACTGGGTTAAGGTTTCTTTATCATCAAAAGTCCAAATATTGATGCCATAAAGTTCTTTTTGCTCATGCACCCGTGCGATATAAATAAAATCATTATTATCTTTTGCCCAGACCCCTCGCTGGACTGACAACATGTTGCCGCCAGATGTCCATAACGCACGTAATTCGCGAGCGGCTTTTTGAGCTTCCGGGGCCCCCCACTGTCCTAGCAAGGTGATCATTAGCATTAATGGCACTGCCGTTTTTAATACGGATAAACCAATATCAAGCTTCGAAAAGCCAGCAGCCTGCATCACCACCAGCTCAGAGCTGGATGCCAGCATGCCAAGTCCGATCAATGCACCGAGTAATACCGCCATTGGAAAAAACATTTCGATATCACGGGGCACGCTCAGTAAGACATATATTAATGCTTTCCAGAGATCGAACGTTCCTTCCCCAACCTTTCGTAGTTGCTCTACATACTTAATGATGGCCGAAAGGCCAACCAAGGTTGATAGCGTTAACGCCGATGTCGAGATAATCGTTCGGCCAATGTATAAATCTAGAATTTTAAACATTAACCGCGTCTCCGAAACTTATCTCTAAAGACCCTTACCGGAAGGGTATCCCATGTATTTAACGCGATAGCAATAATGAGCATTACCACATTGATTGCCCACAGGCCGACGCCTGATGACAAACCACCATCTTCAACCGCTGACTTCGCGGCGCTGATTGCCAGAAAGTAAGTGAGGTACAGGAGAACAGCTGGCACCAATTTAGCAAAACGTCCTTGTCGCGGGTTCACCGCTGACAACGGTACAACAACCATAGTCAATAACGGTATCGCAATAACAAGAGACATTCGCCACTGGAATTCAGCTTTTGCCGCCAACTCGGGCCGCTGCATTAACTCGAATGTCGGTAATGCATCCCAATCTCGCCGAGCTTCACGTACCGCACGTTGCCCTATCAATGCCTGGTAATCATCAAAGTCGGTGATTGAGTAATCCAACCGCGTTGGAATACCTTCGTAGCGTGTGCCCTCTTTTAAATCGAGCACTTGACGACCATCATTCAGCTCGCTGACATACCCTCGGTCAGAAACAAGCACACTCGGACGTAGGGTATCTCGAGCCTCCAATTGAGCAACAAACACCTTGTCCAAACGGCTACCACCATCGGTAATATCATTGACAAAGACAACCGCTTTTCCGTCAGGCGACTCCCTAAATTGCCCCTTAACCAACAACTCTAAACCTGAGTCCGCTTTAACTTGCTCCATCAGCTGCTCAGTTTTTGCCACAGTCCATGGCGCGAGCCACAGCGCATTAAACGCAGCGATCCCCCCAGTAATAATTGCCAACCACAAAGCCGCTTGGATCAGAAACTTGTTCCCGATCCCTGTAGCATTCATCACTGTAATTTCACTTTCAGCGTACAATCGCCCGAACGTCAGTAAAATACCGATATATAAACTCAGAGGCAGCATCAGCAGTGCCATTGACGGCATGTACAGTCCTAGCAGCGTCACAATGAGATCACTGGGGATCGAGCCTTCGGTCGCATCTGCTAGAATGCGAATAAATTTTTGACTAATAAAGACAAGAAAGAGAACAAAAAGCACCGCAAATTGGCTCTTTAATGTCTCTCGCGTCAAATACCTAACAATAATCACGCTTTATTTACCCATAGAAAACTTGTTTTTTTATCGGAATCACTATAATTTTTCGGTTAATTAGTTATTTTTTAATCTTTCGGTTAATTGTTAACCTGTACTTTAATCCTATACCGAATCTACGGTCCAGCAAGTAAGTGCGGTATTATCTAACATTTAGCTTTAATTGTCTTTAATAGGATGTAGGAGTACGCATGGAGTTCAGTGTAAAAAGTGGTAGCCCCGAAAAACAACGCAGTGCCTGTATTGTCGTCGGTGTCTTTGAACCACGTCGCCTTTCTCCAATTGCTGAGCAACTCGACAAAATCAGCGATGGCTATATTAGCTCACTACTACGCCGCGGTGACCTTGAAGGTAAACCGGGCCAAATGCTGTTACTTCACCATGTACCAAATGTATTATCAGAGCGTGTACTACTGGTTGGTTGTGGTAAAGAACGCGAGCTTGATGAACGCCAGTACAAACAGATTATCAAAAAAACCATTAGCACCCTTAATGAAACGGGTTCAATGGAAGCAGTGTGTTTCTTAACTGAACTGCATGTTAAAGGTCGCGATACTTATTGGAAAGTTCGTCAAGCTGTCGAAACAACCAAAGATAGCCTTTACACTTTCGACCAATTCAAGAGTAGCAAACCAGAGACTCGTCGACCTCTTAGAAAGTTAGTATTTAATGTACCAACTCGCCGCGAATTATCACTGGGTGAGCGTGCGATTGCTCATGGTCTAGCGGTAGCGTCAGGTGTGAAAGCAGGTAAAGACCTTGGCAATATGCCTCCTAACGTGGCAAATCCCGCTTACCTTGCTTCACAAGCTCGTCGCCTAGCTGACGACTTTGACACGGTTAGCACTAAGATCATTGGCGAGCAAGAAATGAAAGAGCTCGGCATGACATCGTATCTCGCGGTCGGCCAAGGTTCGAAAAATGAAGCCATGATGTCGGTGATCGAATACAAAGGCAACCCAGACTCTAACGCTAAGCCAATCGTGCTCATTGGTAAAGGCCTAACGTTTGATTCAGGTGGTATTTCAATTAAACCGTCCGCTCAAATGGATGAGATGAAATACGACATGTGTGGCGCTGCCACTGTCTTTGGTGCCATGAAGTCACTCGCCAAGCTAAACTTACCAATTAATGTGGTAGGTATTTTAGCTGGCTGTGAAAATATGCCAGGTGGCAATGCATACCGTCCGGGTGACATCTTAACAACCATGTCAGGCCAAACAGTTGAGGTATTGAATACCGACGCTGAAGGCCGCTTAGTGCTGTGTGATGCGCTAACATATGTCGAGCGTTTTGAGCCAGAATGTGTGGTCGACGTCGCGACACTAACCGGTGCTTGCGTCGTTGCTCTGGGTAATCACATCAGTGGCCTATTATCCAACCACAACCCATTGGCTCATGAACTGATCAATGCGTCAGAACAAGCTGGTGACCGTGCATGGCGCCTGCCAATGGCTGACGAATACCAAGAGCAGCTGGCGAGTCCATTTGCTGATATGGCAAACCTTGGCTCTCCGGGTGCTGGTACCATCACTGCTGGTTGTTTCTTGTCTCGTTTTACAAAGAAATACAACTGGGCACACCTCGATATTGCTGGTACAGCTTGGGTTGGTGGTAAAGCAAAAGGAGCAACAGGACGCCCTGTCCCATTGCTTGTCCAATTTTTGCTAAATCGATCTGGCCTAGAAAACGTCGAATAATAACGACATCGAGAGGGCCAAATGGCCCTCTTGTTTTATAGAGTATTCCTGATGACTCATGCTACCTTTTATATAGTCGATGAAAAGCACCTTGCCGTTGATAGCGACTATCAGCTGCATTTTGCTTGTCATTATGCGGTCATGAGTTACAAGCAAGGCCACAAAGTCTACCTGCTAGCAGAAAGTAAAAGCCAAGCAGAACAAATAGATGAGTATTTATGGCAACAAGAGCCAGATAACTTTGTACCGCACAACCTCATTGGAGAAGGTCCTCGCGGGGGATCGCCCGTTGAGATTGGCTGGCCGGGTCGCCGGCACAGCGGCCGCCGTGGTGTTTTGATTAATTTGGCGCAAGATGCAGCAAATTTTGCCGTAACCTTCTCACAAGTGGTAGACTTCGTTCCTTGCGACGAAAAGCTCAAGCAATTGGCACGCGAACGCTATAAAGCGTATCGTCAAGCTGGTCTCCAGCTACAAACAGCCACTGCCCCTGAGACGCCCTAATTCCACATAGATCCTTCTAAGAGCGCTATGGAAAAGACATACAACCCACAATCAATTGAACAGGCGCTATATCAGCGCTGGGAAGAGGCTGGTTACTTCAAGCCTCACGGTGACACATCAAAAGATGCTTACAGCATCATGATCCCACCGCCAAACGTCACAGGCAGCCTACACATGGGCCACGCATTTCAGGATACCATCATGGATACCCTGATCCGTTGTGAGCGAATGAAAGGTAAAAACACCCTATGGCAAGTCGGTACTGACCACGCAGGTATCGCGACCCAGATGGTTGTGGAGCGTAAGATTGCAGCCGAAGAAGGCAAAACTAAGCATGACTACGGTCGTGATGCGTTCATTGACAAAATCTGGGAATGGAAAGCAGAGTCGGGTGGCAATATCACTCAACAGCTTCGCCGCCTAGGTGCCTCTGTCGATTGGGAACGTGAACGCTTTACAATGGATGATGGCCTCTCTAATGCTGTACAAGAAGTCTTCGTTCGTTTATTTGAAGACGACCTGATTTACCGTGGCAAGCGCCTGGTTAACTGGGATCCTAAACTACACACTGCCATTTCAGATCTAGAAGTTGAAAATAAAGATAAGAAAGGCTTTATGTGGCATTTCCGCTACCCGCTTGCGGATGGCGTAAAAACAGCAGATGGTAAAGATTACATCATTGTTGCAACTACACGTCCAGAAACCATGCTGGGTGATACCGGTGTTGCAGTAAATCCAGAAGATCCACGCTACAAAGATCTGATCGGTAAAGAAATCCTACTACCAATTGTTGGCCGTCGTATCCCTATCGTAGGCGATGAACACGCAGACATGGAAAAAGGCACAGGTTGTGTGAAGATCACCCCTGCGCACGATTTCAATGACTACGAAGTAGGTAAGCGTCACAGCCTACCAATGATCAACATCCTAACCTTCAACGCAGACATTCGTGATGCGGCTGAAGTCTTCACTACCAATGGTGAAGCGAGCGATGCATACAGCACAGAGCTACCAGAAAAATACCACGGTATGGAGCGTTTCGCAGCCCGTAAAGCGGTTGTTGCTGAGCTGGATGAGCTAGGCCTATTAGAAGAAATTAAAGATCACGATCTAACCGTACCTTACGGCGACCGTGGTGGCGTGGTTATCGAACCAATGCTAACTGACCAATGGTATGTCCGTGCTGCACCACTTGCAGAAACGGCAACTAAAGCCGTTGAAGATGGTGAAATCCAATTCGTTCCGAAGCAATACGAAAACATGTACTTCTCTTGGATGCGTGACATTCAAGATTGGTGTATCTCTCGCCAGCTTTGGTGGGGTCACCGCATCCCTGCTTGGTATGACAACGAAGGTAAAGTCTATGTCGGCCGTACAGAAGAAGAAGTACGTGCTAACAACAACCTAGCCCCAGTTGTTGTTCTACGCCAAGACGACGATGTACTTGATACATGGTTCTCTTCAGCGTTATGGACATTCGGTACCCAAGGCTGGCCTGAGCAAACTGAAGACCTAAAAACCTTCCACCCGTCAGATGTACTGGTAACTGGTTTTGACATCATCTTCTTCTGGGTTGCCCGCATGATCATGATGACCATGTACTTCTGTAAAGATGAAAACGGCAAACCACAAGTACCATTCAAGACTGTTTACGTAACGGGTTTGATCCGTGATGAAAACGGCGACAAGATGTCTAAGTCGAAAGGTAATGTTCTTGACCCAATCGACATGATTGACGGTATTGGCCTAGAAGATCTGGTAGAAAAGCGCTGTGGCAACATGATGCAGCCTAAGCTTGCAGCTAAGATCGAAAAGCAAACTCGTAAGACATTCGAAGGTGGTATTGAAGCCTACGGTACTGACGCATTACGCTTTACGCTAGCGGCAATGGCATCAACGGGTCGTGATATCAACTGGGACATGAAACGCCTTGAAGGTTACCGTAACTTCTGTAATAAGTTATGGAACGCAAGCCGTTACGTACTGATGAACACAGAAGATCAAGACTGTGGCATGGCTGGCGGTGAGATGGAATTCTCTCTGGCAGACAAGTGGATCGAATCTCAATTTGAGCTTGCGGCCAAAGATTTCAACACGCATATCGATAACTTCCGCCTAGATATGGCGGCCGGTACGATCTACGAGTTTATCTGGAACCAATTCTGTGACTGGTACCTAGAGCTAACGAAACCAGTTCTTTGGAAAGGCACAGAAGCACAGCAGCGCGCGACGCGTCACACCCTTATCACCGTACTAGAGAAGACATTACGTCTTGCTCACCCAGTGCTGCCTTACATCACCGAGTCTATCTGGCAGAGTGTTAAGCCGTTGGTTAACGGTGTTGAAGGTGAAACCATCATGACTCAGGCTTTACCTCAGTTTGATGAAGCAAACTTCAATGCTGACGTTGTTGCTGATCTTGAATGGGTGAAAGCCTTTATCTCAAGCATCCGTAACCTACGTGCCGAATACGATATCGCACCAAGCAAAGGCTTGGATGTGATGCTGAAAGTGGCAGATGGAAAAGATGCGGCTCGTATCCAAGCCAACGAAATCGTTCTGATCTCTCTGGCTAAACTGGATAGCATCAAAGTCTTGGCTGATGGCGAAACAACACCAGCTTGTGCTACGGCACTAGTAGGTAAATCTGAACTGATGATCCCAATGGCGGGTCTAATCAACAAAGATGCAGAGCTTGCACGTTTAGATAAAGAAGTCGCTAAAATCCAAGGTGAGATCAAACGCATCGAAGGAAAGCTAGGTAACGAAGGTTTCGTTGCTAAAGCACCGGAAGCAGTTATTGCAAAAGAACGTGAAAAACTGACTGGCTACCAAGACACCTTAGTGAAACTGGAAGCACAGAAAGTAACGATCGCGGCACTGTAATTTTTAGCTTCACCCTTGCTTAAAAAAGCTGGCGAACCTTCGCCAGCTTTTTTTATATTCGTTGTTTCACCGTCAACACCCCCTCTCTCTACCTACACGCCCAAATAGATGATTCCCAGCTCTGTTTCGCTTATCAATAACCCCTAGCTATCACATTGATTGGCCACAACAGTTGCAAATGATAATTATTATCATTAATATAAATTAATCAAATAGGGAGACCACTTATGAAAAAGACTATCAGCTTCGCTATCATTCATTTTACTGTTGCTTTTACCGTTGCTTACCTATTAACAGGTGACATACTTATCGGTAGCTTGATTGCAATGATTGAGCCGATGGTCAACACCGTGGCTTTCTATTTCCATGAAAAAACGTGGCAAAGCAAACGGCTACTTCGTTCACAATTTAACAACCCAGGTCGCAAAACTATTAGCTTTGCCGTCGTGCATTTCAGTGTTGCTTTTACCGTCGTGTACTTACTCACTGGTGATATCTTCATTGGCAGCATCATGGCAATGATTGAGCCATGCATTAATACTGTGGCTTATTACTTTCATGAACGCGTATGGCAGAAGAAAAGCGCTCAGCATGCTGCAAAAGAAGCGCTGCAACACTTAGCTTGCCACCACCATGAGCTTCAACAATGCGCTGAAGATGTTGCTGAAACACCGATTGACAAGGTTGCGATAAACAACTAAATTTAATTGCACTACACAACTAATTAAGTGCGATATTGATGGATGCTTCAACCTTACGTGCCCAATCACGCCAGCTAGTTCGCGAGTTGGGCTTGCTTGACCACCAATGTGGTGATCTTGCCATTACCCCAGTACAAGCCCATGCGCTTATCGAACTTGAACAAGATTCGCTTACCATCAACCAGATGGCAGAGCGACTTAAAGTCGATAAATCAAATGCTAGCCGAACAAACGCCAGCCTACTCAACGCTGGTTATGTTGAAGTGAAAGTCGATCCTAACGATCGTCGTAAGCAAGTCTCGTCACTCACACCTTTAGGCCAGCAAGTCCTCAAACAGCTCAATTTAGGCCTAAACCAGCACGTTAATCAATTTATTGAGCAGCTTGATAGTGATGAGGTGGCACAATTAGCCACCAGCTTAAATCGCTATACCAAAGCCATTACAGCCAGTCGGCAACAACAAGGTTACACCTTAAGGCTATTAACCCCTCAAGATAATGCCAGCATGGCGGCAGTCGTTCGCCGCGTATCAGCAGAGTATGGCTTAACACCTGACAAAGGGTACGGTGTATCTGATCCGACGCTAGATGATTTAAGCTTGGTCTATGCCGGAGAGAACACTGCTTTTTGGGTTGTAGAGAAAGACAATCGTATTCTTGGGGGGGGAGGGATTGCTCCGTTGTCAGGGGAAGAAAATGTTTGTGAGCTACAAAAAATGTACTTTTTACCTGAGTTGAGAGGTAAAGGCTTTGCCCGTCGTATCGCAACGACAGCGTTAAAATTTGCTCGCCAAAAACATTTTACTGCCTGCTACCTTGAAACGACAGCCAGCCTTAAAGAAGCCATTTACTTATATGAATCATTGGGATTTAGACATATAACACATGCAATGGGAGATACTGGCCATGATGCATGTGAAATCAGGATGTTAAAAAGGCTTTAGTGCAGATAACCTCTTTTTATAGTCACCATTGAGGAGCTATACACAATAAAAAAGCTGGCATAAGCCAGCTTTTCAAGCTTCAGACCAAGGGGATATTACTCCTCGTCTTCGTGCTCTTCTTCGTCATCTTCGCCCGATTCGAAGTAAGTACCCCAACCGTCATAATCAATATTATGCTTGTCAGCAAGATGGATCAATTTTTCAGCTTGCTCGTCAAGAAGCTCTGCTTTCAGTGCAGACGACATAACCGCATCAAAACAAACAACTTTACCGCCACCGTCTTCAGGAGCAAGTTCTAGTTCTTCTGCTTCTTGAACTTCGAAGCCCATTTTAAATGCTTCAACTGCCGCACCTTCTAGCTCTTCAAACGTATCTGCTGAGAAGTGATGTTCAATGGTGTAAAGTGCATCAGGATCGCTTTCATCTTCTAGCAACGCGGCAATAATGTCGCGAGTTTCTTCCTTCTGCTCTTCAATCAGTTCTGCAATAGACATGGGGTAACTCCACCTATGGAATAAATTTGATCGCAAATATCGCACGGATAGCCATGAATTTCCATGGCTATTAACACCTAACTCGAAACTTGATATTTATCAAAAGAACATCAAATTCCAATATTCGATCTATTGATTATAAGAATGAATAATATTCCCTGTTATGCACACTTGATGAATACAGAAATCAAACCAGTATTACATACTAAAGTACGCAGTTTCCGCTTTCCCCCAAGAGATCACGCATTCGTACTATTCAATATTGATATACACATATGACATCGGTACCAAAAAATCCAAATAGCATATTCACCCATTAATATCAGTAAAATACCCTCACCTCACTATATGGGCATCTGATGGGTAAATTTTAGTGCTGAAAAAGTGTGAACAATACCAAAGTTAAACCTCGCCCATCAGAATAAGATTCTCTTGCGATAAACAAAAGAGTCACAGCAAAGACTGTTGGCCAACACACTATACGAGAGATACGATCATGAGTAGCTTCTACCTCGGCCATAAGCCAAGGCATCAACGGCACAGCCCGTTACGCCTTCCCAGTACCGTTACCGCGAACCACCAGCCAAATAATGAGTACTTAAGCCTAACCCCTTACCACGACTTGGCAGCGCTCTCCAACCTGCATTAGCAGTAGAGAACGGATACTACAACTTTTAGTCTTTGCCTGACTTGGCGCTAGCAATTGTAATAACTGGCCATGCCAGACCGCTTTGTCATGTCTAAATTAAGGCTCGGTAGATAAAACCTTTACAGTATAAATAACTGTAAAGGCAAGGAGATAATAATGACAACCGAAACTGTTAAAACAGAAGATAAAGGTGGCTTCTTCGCTAACTTGAAGTTCCCTTCAGCCTATACCATCTTATTTGGCTTAATTGCCTTTGTCGCATTACTGACTTGGATCGTACCTGCAGGTCAATACGATCGAGTGATGAATGAAGATCTCGGACGCGAAGTACCTGTTACAGGCACTTACCAACCTGTAGAAAGCAACCCGCAAGGCATTGTGGATGTTCTAATTGCGCCCATTGATGGGTTTTATGATCATAATACCTACGAAGCTGCGGCTATCGACGTTTCTTTGTTTATTTTGGTTATTGGTGGCTTTCTTGGCCTCGTGACCAAAACAGGTGCAATAGATGCGGGTATTGAGCGAGTAACAGCCCGGTTACATGGTCGGGAAGAATTAATGATCCCGATACTGATGGCACTTTTTGCCGCAGGGGGAACAATTTATGGTATGGCTGAAGAGTCACTCCCATTTTATACCTTATTAGTGCCAGTAATGATGGCTGCACGCTTTGACCCAGTGGTTGCAGCAGCAACGGTGCTACTTGGGGCGGGCATTGGTACGCTTGGTTCAACGATAAACCCATTCGCGACGGTTATTGCTGCCAATGCAGCAGGAATTCCATTCACTGACGGCATCATGTTGCGTGTTGGTATGCTTGCCATCGGCTGGGTTATCTGTGTTGGCTATGTCATGCGTTATGCCAAAATGGTTCGTGCCGATAAAACCAAATCGATCGTGTTTGATAAGTACGAAGAAAACAAAGCCCATTTCCTTAGCAACCAATCAGGTGAAATGCTCGAGTTTACAACGACACGTAAAGTAATTTTGGCTATCTTTGCAGCATCATTTGGCATCATGATTTATGGTGTGGCAGTCGCTGGTTGGTGGATGGCCGAAATTTCAGGCATGTTCCTAGCGTCTACGATCATAATCGGCTTAATTGCCCGCATGAGTGAAGAAGAGTTCACCACAAGCTTCATTGATGGTGCCCGTGATTTACTCGGTGTTGCACTGATCATCGGTATTGCTCGTGGTATCGTGGTGATAATGGATCGCGGTATGATCACCGATACTATCCTAAACTCAGCCGAACACGCAGTAACAGGATTGTCATCCATCGTCTTCATTAACGTGATGTACTGGCTTGAAATCTTACTGTCTTTCCTTGTGCCATCATCATCTGGTTTGGCCGTACTTACCATGCCAATAATGGCACCATTAGCCGACTTTGCCGGTGTCGGGCGCGATCTCGTCGTTACCGCTTACCAGTCAGCCTCGGGTATTGTTAACCTCGTAACACCGACTTCTGCCGTTGTTATGGGTGGGTTAGCGATTGCAAAAGTACCCTACGTACGCTGGGTGAAGTGGGTAGCACCGCTACTGGGTATTCTTACCGTACTTATCATGGTTATGCTCAGTGTCGGCGTCATGATCGGATAATCTAATTGTAAATAGAGCAATACACCGCTCTATTTTATCGTCTATACCAATTTAAAACCGCCTATTTTGGCGGTTTTTTTAATTTAACATCAACGGTTAATATATTATCTTTATTTATAATAAGGCTTTCACCACTATAAATTGGACATTAATAGCGTCTATTTAAAAATAACAACCAACGTCTACCCCACCTTATAT
>NZ_JAKJSJ010000018.1:0-118592 GCF_050336715.1 Photobacterium makurazakiensis | reverse complement strand
GGCATGATTGATCCGCATGGATGTAATGTACTCTTTTATTGTCATTTTCATTACACTCTGAAATAAGTTCATCGCGTAGTTAGTATGCAAACCGACATGTTCGGCAATCGCTTTCACGGTCAAAGACGAATCGTGGTTACAGGCAATATACTCAAGTATTTTTTGAACATGGAACTGGGAGTGCTTGGATAGACCTTTAACGCTTTGCTTACAGTCCATAGTTGAAGTCAACTGTTCCCATCCCGTTAAAGATAGTCGTTTAAGCATTAACGACATCTCATCGGCGGCCAATTGGCGAAAGCCAATATCATCACTCTTACTTTCTTCCATCCACAGTGCTATTTGCTGCTCTGTAACTAAATGCGGTTGCACCGACTGAACCACAACGCCATGGGTGATTTGATTAATGAGTGTCTGCGCTAACGGCCATGCCAAAAAGTAGTGGATAGGGATATTCAATATACCCATATTGGTTGCAAGCCCAGGCTCAAGCAATTTATGCGGGGTTGTCGCCCAAAATAAACCAATATGGCCATTTTTAATGGTGAATGGTTGGTCATTAATCTGATAGTTCACGTCCCCGCCAAATGGGATATTCACTTCAATTTGACCATGCCAATGATAACACGGCATGCGATGGGGCCTACGCAACTCAATATGCACATATTCATCAGAGGTAAATAAACTAAGCGGGCCAACCGCACCTGAATCAGATGTATCTTGCGGGTTTTCATTATAAAAGATCGCCATTATTCTCCCGTTCAATGCATAAAAGTTAGTCCCATAAGGAATATACGATAACTTTCTCCTATGAGATAAGAGCAGCACAACAATATGTGAGGCTAAGCGGAACAAACTGAAATAATTAAAAATAAAAAAGCCACCACAGATGTGGTGGCAAAAGAAGCTTAAGGATACGATTTATGCCGTTGAACAACGCTATATTTATAACGTTTTCATTCTAGGTCGTATATTGAATTAATTTTCTCAATAGCATCAATCTATTTTGTTAACGCCAGTTCCGCTCGCCACTGCCGAAGCGATAAACCAACTGACTAGACATTAAATGATCATAAGACGATAGCTTGCCACTGTAATAGTGTGTCCAATCAACTTGTAGCGCCCAGTTATCATGAAATTGATAATGTAACCCTACCCCACCGTTAACTTGAAAGGTCGTGGTATCGCGATCTAGATCTAATAAGGTTTCACCAATACCCGCGCTGACATAAGGACGTAGATTATTTTTGCTTAGGAAGTAATATTGAGCATCAAGGCTGTAATTTTCATATGTCACACGCTCACCGGTCTCAAGGCTATCGGTATCAATACGGGCGTAACTTAAACGAGCTGAAAAACTCGGCGTAAAGTAAAGCCCCAATGACATACTTGGCGCCCACGCATTTTCCACGCCCCATGCCTTATCAAGGTTGAGGTAACGGGCACCAGCGGTGATCCCGACAATGCTGTAATCTACCGGATCAGTGGTCGTCATCATTGTCGTGTAAGTATAACGGCGGGCCATGGCAGGGCTAGTATCACCTTCACCGAAGCTATAACTCAGGTTGAATTTCACCTGAGTATCCACATCACCGTTGGCTAATGTCCTCTCACTTAAGCCGATATACCCCGTACCCGCCTTAATCACATCTCGCCCCATCATATGGTTGATGCCTCGGCCGATACTGTCTACTGGATCAAGAAAAAATAGTGCCGTATCACCCACCGCCGAAGATCCCCAAACGGTTCCGCCGCGTTGGATAATTTCACGTTCTTTATTAAATGCCCATTCACCGTAAACCCAACCCAGAACTGGCGTTACCACCAAGTCTTGTATCGCAGGTACTTCAGCAAATGCTTCTACACCGTATTCCCAATAGAAGGTCGACATCAAAAAGGAGTAGACGAATGCATCCCACTGACGATAACCCGATTTACGGGCAATTTGATAATACACCCCACCAAAATATGGGTGTCCAATATAGTTGATGTACCAAACATCTCTATCCCAAACCGGACCTTGACGAACGTTATCCCACCACTTTTCAATTAAGCGATCGTCACTCTTATCCCAGTTGGAAATATCCTCAGGCAGTAGGGCGATGAAACCGGCAACACCCACGCCATACCAAAATATCGACTTAGTTTGCGACCACAGGCGTTCTTTATCTTCGCCATTATCAGCTGAAAATAATGAAACAGAATAGGGGGAGTCATACACAGAAAGCGGGCGCGGCGTATTTTCCCATGTACTATTCGTCGTATACCGGTTTGGTTGCTCGGGAGTAAACGTGATTGGTTGATCGGGAGTAAACGTTAAGGGTTGCTCGAAAAGGGCCGCTTCGTTTTCTTCTTCTGCTAACGCTAAATTCGATGCGCTCAAGAGTGACGGTGCGCATAAAAAACATAGAAGAGGCAACAACGCCTTTTTTTTACTTGTCGCTCCCAAAGAACTGACCTTGTGATTCATAACCGCTTTACCTTTTTCAACCAATACTACGCGCAAAAAATTGTTGCTTTATATCAGATAGTTAATATCTTTCACTTCTAGTATAGTTAACGGATATTAATAAATGTAAGATACGGTTACACTTATTAATAAATATGATGCTTAACACAAAAAAATTATTTCACCGTCAACTTCTCTGCTAAAAAATCAAGAAATACCCGTATTTTGGGTGATACCAGCTCTCGCTTTAAATAAATGGCATACGTTGCGGTATTCGTTGGCTGTGGGCTGAACACATATTCAGCCAATACCTGTACAAGCGCGCCAGATTTCAATTCAGCATCAACGGCCCAGCGGGGCAATAAGGCGATGCCGCTATGATTCAGTAACAATTGCTTTTGCCCATTCACAGTATTTATTTCCAAACCGCGACCTATTTCCACTCGTGTTAGGTTGCCAGCGGTAAGATACCAATTGTTCCACCCAACATAGCCATAACGAATACAATGATGGGTTTGTAATGCATCTGGTGTGTCAGGCATACCGTTTTGGCTTAAGTACGCGGGACTCGCGCATAAAATAAAGTTATTGTCTTGTAGCTTACGAGCAACCAGTGTGGAGTCGGCCAGCTCTCCACTGCGGATCGCCACATCGATATTCTCTTCGATCAGATCAACAACCCGCTCCGACAGCTCTATCTTGAGTTCAACATCTGGATACAGCAGCGTAAACTCAGCAATGTGCGGCAGGATAACCGACTCGCCATAACCAACAGTCGCACTAACAACCAGCTTACCTTTAGGCTGTTCTTGTAAATCATTAATCACACGCTTGGCTTCATCTAAGCTAGCAACGATCTGCTGAGAATAGCTATAGAACATTTTCCCCGCTTCTGTCGGCGATATATTACGCGTATTACGGTTTATCAGGCGCACTCCTAACTCTTGCTCAAGAGCCGCAATCTGTCGGGATATCGACGAGGGCTGCACATCAAAAATGCGGCTTGTTTCAGAGATACTACGGCTCTCGATAACCGTATTAAAATACTGTAAGCGTTTAATCATGATTTACCTTGCAAGACTAACTGACTGTCTAGAATGAACGTTAATTGACACAGTATTGCCGTGCATTGCCTAAAACGCAAAAGTGAGTTTCCTTTTTCCGCATGGATTGCGATGTAGGCAAATAATAATATTGCTGCATCCAAAGTTGAGAGGTAAAGAACATGAAAGCAATGATCATTAAATCATTAGGTGATGCCGATGTATTCGAACAAGAAGAGCGTGCTAAGCCACAGATTAAAGCAGGCCACCTTGTTGTTGAAGTAAAAGCCACCAGTGTTAACCCGCTAGATACCATGCTGCGCTCAGTCGATACGCCTTGGTCAGCCAACTTGCCTGAAATTCTACATGGTGATGTCGCGGGTATTATCTCTGAAGTTGGCGAAGGCGTAAGCCAATTTAAAGTGGGTGATGAGGTCTATGGCTGTGCCGGTGGTATTGCAGGTATGGATGGTGCGTTAGCTGAATTCATGTTGGTTGATGCTGATTTAATGGCACAGAAACCGAAATCATTATCTATGCGTGAAGCGGCAGCCCTACCGCTAGTTTCAATTACGGCATGGGAAGCGTTAGTCGATAAAATGCAGGTAAAAGCGCACGATAATGTCCTGATCCACGGTGCCACAGGCGGTGTTGGCCATATTGCTATTCAGCTTGCTAAGAGCCTAGGTGCAGTCGTAACGGCGACAACACGTTCGAACAACTATGAAACAGCTCAAACACTTGGTGCAGATCATATCGTGAACTCAGAGGTTCACAGCGTCGCTGAATATGTTGAGCTGCATACTGACAATGTTGGCTTTGATGCAGTATTGGATACCATCGCAGGCGATCACATCCAAAAGAGCTTTGAAGCGGCGCGTTATAACGGTTCAGTGGCCACTATTCTACCTATTAACGATGTGTTGCAAGTCGCATTGAAAGGCTTGAGCTTCCACAGTGTATTGATGCCAATTCCGATGGTATACGGCATTAACCGTCAAGCCCATGGTGAGATATTAACCCGCATTGCTGAGTTGGTAGACGCAGGAAAAATCAAACCATTAGTTGATGTGTCAAACTTCAGCATCTGGGAAGTAACACAAGGCCACCAGCGTCTTCAGTCAGGCAATGCAGTAGGTAAAGTGGTACTTACAGTTTAATCTATTTGTTGTTCAACGAATAAAGCCAGTATTGACTGAATACTGGCTTTATTCTATTTTTCACCATCAAATAAAAATGGCCTTTCTCGCAATTGCTATTAGCGCCCAAATACTGGTGATTTGAACGAATCAGGCTTGAGCGTAAGGACTGAGCAATTGAGTTTATTCACCATTGACTCTGCTGTATTCCCCATCAAAAACCCTGCAACTCCCGTCCTAGAAAGTGACCCAAGAATCACTAAATCGATACCGTTATCAGCAATATAACTCGGTAGAATATCTCGAGGTTCACCCTCTAATAGTTTCACGTGCTGAACAATAGGGCTACTGGCATGGTGCATCAGCAAAGAATTAAGACGTTCTATACGCTCACTTCGCATTTTTTCTGACAATAATGCAATATCAAGGTCATCATACCCATTCCATTTACGAAGAAACCCTTCCGATTCAAGCCGCCAAGCATGACATAGCGTCAATTCAGCGCCAGCGACAGAGCAAAATTCAATGCCTAAGGCAACAATACGCGCATTAAACTCGTCATCATCTTGATTTGTAAGGTCAATGGCAGCCACAATATGGTTCACATTTGTAGAATCAAGGCTTAAAGACCAAATTGGCACTTCAGACTTACGCATTAAATTCAACGTACTGCTGCCTCGTTGGCAGGCCTTATCTTTTTCTTCTCGATGTGAATCAATAACAATCATGCTCGCATTAGAATCTTTGGCTTCTTTGAGTATCTCAATGAATGGGATGCCGATGCGAATATGAGTATGGAACTGAATATTGGGATATTGCTTACTAAGCGACTGTACATGTTGCTTCAGTGTGTCTTGATAAGCTGTCGTTGCACGGTTAAGCGCATCAAGTGTCTTACTGGAGTAATGAGCTACCTCTTTTAATTCGGCTAACTCTTCAATAACGGTTAACAATGTCACATGAGATGAGCGTTGATTGGCAGACTTAAACGCTTGGTGGAATAGTTGATTTATAGTTTGCTCGGGTGCAATAGGTATTAATAGCCGACTTAAGTTCATACTCCCTCCTAACGACACTTTATTTAAGTGCTAGCGATTTGCTTGAAGAAACAATTCAGGAATGCATATCTAAAATATACGCTAGTTACCATAGATGTATATTGATCTCCGTCGCTCTGGCTCACTTTTTCGGCGTCGCCTTCGTTAAGGAGGTACACGATAATCGACGTCATCCGTTAATTAAATTGATAAAAAAACCCTCTGAGCTCCCGTTCATTGGCTCAAAGGGTTTCGGCTTATTTCTTATTCCATCACACGACAAAATACACGTTATTCAACCATTAGCTCACCCGCCCCCTTGGAAGAGACTTCACTATTCTCGACCAAGAAAACCGTTGCTGCTTGTTTTAACTTTTTCCACTCAGCATCATCAACTGCGATGCCATTTTTCCAAGAAAAGTCTTGGGTTTCACGCAGTGTTGATGCATCAAAATGAACGATCCCTGCTGAGGTTAAAGCGGGTAACGCAAAATTAGTAACCGCCAATTCAATGGTCATGTCATGGGAAGCTTGACTATCAGCCTGTATATTTGTCGATTGAAAAAGTTCTGGGTAGATACACCCTTTATTCAATATATATAGGGTTTGTTTTGAGTCTGAGCCATTTGACCACTGCGCTTTACACGCCAGTCCTTTTGCCGATAGTTTTACCAATTCACTGTACGCCAACCAACGATTATGGCAGTTACGTATCGTAATCGTTAATGGCTTGGTCTCTACCAACAATTCAACGGCATAATCAATAATATTTGGCAGATGGCACGCTAGGCTACCACCTTGCAAGTCAACGATTAGATGCCCGAGTTTAGGTTGTGTAATCGTCACAGGGACATCTTTTTCATTACCTAAAAATGCCAATGCCTTATTAAAATGGCCAACGCCATTTAAGCCAACCATTTGCAAGTCAGCCACCATATTAGCAACCACATCCGCTTCACCGCAGCATCGTCGTAACCCAAGGAAAGCCTTATTTACCGCCGCGACAAGTTCGTTATGCGAGACAATCATTTTGCTTCTCCTGCAAGTTCTTCAGCTGACGGCAGGATTGGGAACAACCACTCTCCATCATGAATTTCATCCAATAATGGGGCGCCTTGAAAAAAGGTTACCTGTACCCAACGATCTGAGCGCGGGTCAAATTTGGTCGCACCAAATATTGCTAACTTACAGCGTAGCAAATGCATGGGTAGAGCGTCTTGGCGCAAAACATTCATTTGAATGTCACCCATCACTTTATTGCCTAATGTCCATGCTCTTCTTGCTATGGCTCGAAACTGCGGGTTCACCAATAAGAATTCAGCCAACGTTTGTTGAGGTTCGCTTTGCAACAACGCGCTATATAAACGGTAAACCTGGCGGCCAACATCAAGCGGCAACTCACGGTCTTCGCCTGCTTCTTCCCCGCGCACACCTAAACGCGGTTCTTCTTTATCTTGTGACCGATACCAAAACCAGTAATTATTTTCAGGCAATTGGAAATCCGCATCAATTGCCCAGCGATATTTATCTTCAAGTACCGCCCTTAAGTCGTGTACTTTTTTACCGCTGGTCAGTGAGAGTGTCTCATCGCAGTTCATCTTGTCTTCGTAGGAGTCAGCAATTTCTGGGTACAGCTCCATGACACAAGATAGAATAATTTCTTGCGCTTCTAATCCCAACGCCTGCGATTTCGCAATAACAGCGTGCCAATTTGGTGTTGCTTCAACAGGAAGTACAGTTATCGCGTCAACAAATGTACTCAACTCGATAACCGCTTGATTATTTAATACTTGTTGATTTGCATTTACGGTAACAACTTGCGTTAAGTGGGTAATACCCTGCTGGAGCAACTGCGTTAGGTAAGGTACTTTTTCAGTATCGAACGGGCAGTCTAATATTGCCGATAGAGCTTGTTCTCGCGTTGTCATCCATTGGTCAACAATACACGGGTGGTTGATAAGGTAAGGTGCCATACCTAACCCTGTCGCATTTCCTACCCCCAAATAACGTTGCAGTGAACGGTGCAAAGTGACAGCCTTCTCACCACCACGTTGCTTCGCAAGGTAATCCACCCAATCAAGGCTGAACTCTCGTAGCAGGTACACAGCACACATCTGCGCACTGAATGACTGATGGAAATCAGGGTTTTTCTCGAGCAATTTGAAGTCTGCAATACCAAATTTACCGTTACCATAAACCGCAGTGGTACGTAGAATATAACCGACTTCAGCTAGCTGTTCTGGTTCTGGTTGCTCACCGTTCGCCAAACTTGATACAAGGTGCTCAAACACTCGCACACTTTTATTTGCTCTTGCCAAAACCAATGCGCTATTGGGATTACGTCCCGCTTCTTGTAGCGGCACGTTTGCACGCAACGTTTCTAACAAAAGCTCATCAACCTCTCCCTCAACAAGGGCAAAAGTAACATCCCACTTTTCGGCAATTACGCGATCATTGCGTTCTTCATCGCTAATTTCATCGCAGAACACCACCAAGTGGTACAGATTGGTCGGTGTTTGAAGTCGATAAGTGGCATGACCAAAACCTTTTGACGAAATTTGCCATTCATTCTGGCTCACTTGCCAATTTTTCTGCGCCATTTGGCGCATCAGGTAACGGACAAAACTAATCCTGTTCTGGTGCATGGCACCCAGCCTATCTGGTGCCATGACTACTTCTGGTTGACGTAGGGTATTATCAAATTTCAAGGAACGATGTGCATCCATATTGCTCACCACCAATTTATTATTATGTTTCAGGTTAAGGTTAGGGCGGCCAACTACCGCCCGACATTTTTCATCTTATAATCGATGCCTTACTCTCAATTGCTATTCTCACGTAATGTGTGAAGGTCTATAACCCTTGCTCTTTCGCCATTTTCATTGCGATTTTCGGTGCATCCCACAATGATGGCAGTAAAATAAGTGACACTGGAACAGCCGTTATCACAATGAAGGATTGCAAGGCTGATACGCCACCTGAGCCTAGTGAGATCAAGATAAGTGCAGTAAGCCCCATCATGACGCCCCAGAAAGTACGAATGAACGCATTCGGCTCTGTTTCACCACTTATCACCACACTAATGGTATAAGTCATTGAGTCACCAGTTGTTACGATAAATATCGTGGTCAAAATAAGGAATAGAATTGACACAATCAGTGGAAACGGCAGCTGTTGAGTAATTGCGAGTAGCGCACCAGGGAAGTTAAACCCTTCAAAAGCTTTACTCACTGAGCCTGGCTCTGCAATTTCGAATGCCACGCCAGTACCACCGACAATGGTGAACCAAAAGCACGTGATCAATGGCGCCATTACACTGTGCGTCATCACTAACTGGCGAATAGTACGACCGCGCGATATACGGGAGATGAAGATAGCCATCATCGGACCGTAACCAAGGAACCAGCCCCAGAAGAATACCGTCCACCAGCTTAACCAACCCTCATCACCACGATAAGTTGCCATCGGAATAAAGTTATCAATCATGGTACCGACACCTTGCAGGTATCCATTGATCACAAACCCAGTCGGACCAACCAACAAGATATAAGCCATCAACCCAACCGCTAAAATAATATTCCAGCGACTTAAAATCTGAATACCGCGATTAAGGCCACTCAATGCCGAGATGGTATAGATAGCAATCGCAAACAAGATAATGATTAGCTGAGTGGTAAAACCGTCAGGAATCTCAAATAATAAATTAAGTGCAAAACTGATTTGTAAACCGAGGAACCCTATCGGACCAATCGTGCCGGCAGCCACAGCGATAATGCAACACGCATCAATGGTTGCACCAATACCGCCTTTCAAAGCTCTTTCGCCTAATAGCGGATAAAGCAAAGTACGAGGCTTCAGCGGGAGGCCCTTGTCATAATGCAAGTGCATTAAAACGATTGAGGTTAAGCTCCCCGTTATCGCCCAAGCCAAAAATCCCCAGTGCATAAATGATTGTGATAGCGCGTTTATCGCTTTTTGCCATGGTGTTATAGCTTCACCGTAAAACGGTGGGTTACTAACGTAGTGTGCAATGGGTTCAGCGGCCGCCCAAAAAACACCACCGCCAGCAAGTAAAGTACAAAGCATGATGGCAATCCAGCGGAAACCATCTATTTCAGGCTTATCCAAATTGCCTAATCTGACATGGCCAGTTCGGCCAACGGCTAAAGCAAGGCTAATCAAAAAAGTCATAAGCAGTAACACTTGCCAATATGGGCCAAAGTACGTGACTGCCCATGAAAAACCCGTGTTTACGACTGATGATAAGAGTGCATTATCATAAAGAGCCAAGGTGACAAACATCGCGAGAAAGCCGCCACTAAGCCATAGCACAGGGTTACGGACCCCTAGCTTATCAATTAACGTTTCTTCGTTTTTTTCTTGTGTGTTTAAAGACTCTGCTTTTATCGTATTAATAGTGTCAGACATGTAATGTCTCCAGCGGTTAGTGGATTTGTCTGGGCAAAAAATAAAATAACGGCCTGCATGAAATAATTAGAGTGGCAGGCCGGTGTTGTGTGCGGTGCTATTCTGCTGGCTGTAAACCGCGTTGCAGGAAGTTAAACCAGTTACCACCGAGTACCTGAGCACTTTCTGCTTCACTAAACCCAGTTTTGGTCAATCCGTCATAGATATTTTCCATCCCCCGGCTACCACAGAACCACGGTAGTGCATCAGGCCAGCCAGCATTGCCAGCTGAGCCTTCACCATAGTCCATTGCTTTAGACCAACGGCCATTACGCATCCACTCCAATACCGATTGCGGTTGATTTAGGCACAAATCGCTCCCGATACCTAAGTGTTCTACACCTACCATATCTGCTGTACGAGCAATCATCTGACAAAAATCATCGAGTGAACATTGGCTTCCATTCGGTAAATGGAACGGATACAAGCTGAACCCCAGTAGCCCACCACGTGCTGCTAACGCTTTAATCACCTGATCCGATTTATTACGTAATGCATCATGGGCAAATGTTGGGTTCGCGTGGCTAATACAAATTGGCCTTGCAGACAACTCGATAGCTTCCAGCGTCGAGCGTTCCGCACTGTGCGACATATCGATGATCATGCCTACTCGGTTCATCTCATCAATAACCTGCTTACCAAAACGCGTAATACCATTGTCGTTCTGCTCGTAGCAACCTGTCGCCAGCAAGCTTTGATTATTATAGGTCAATTGCATGATCAGCAGCCCCTGACGGCGCATTACCTCAACCATTCCAATTTCATCTTCAATCGGTGAACAGTTTTGTGCTCCGAAAAAGACACCAACTTTGCCCTGAGCTTTTGCAATTTCAACATCAGCCATCGATAACACTGGCATGATCAAATCAGCATTTTGCTCAAACAATGTGTTCCATTCTGCGAAGCGAGTTAACGTTTCTCGCGTGTTCTCGTGATACACCAAGGTCGCATGCACTGCGGTGATCCCGCTGGCTTTTAGGGTTTGGAAGTACTCACGATTCCAGTTGCAATACTGTAAGCCATCTATAATTATTTGCTGCTGGTACATAGGCACTCCTTAGTAAGGACGCTGGTACGCCGTTTTCACGACTGTGTAGAATTCTTTCGCATATTGGCCTTGCTCTCGAGGGCCAAAACTTGACTCTTTACGTCCACCAAACGGTACGTGGTAATCAGTACCCGCAGTTGGAAGGTTCACCATCACACAACCTGTTTGAGCTTGCTGTTTAAACAGTGCACTGCTGCGTAAGCTCTGCGTAATGATGCCGCCAGTCAGACCGAATCGCGTGTCATTTGCTGTCGCAATCGCTTCATCAAGATCAGACACTTTAATCACGCATGCCATTGGGGCGAAGACTTCTTCTTGGTTCACGGCCCAGCTATTTTGCGTATTAAGGAATAGCGTCGGTGACATGTAGTAACCTTCATGCTGAAGGCTCAGGCGTTCACCACCAAAGGCGAGGTCAGCACCATTTTCACGCGCTTTTTCAATCCATGAGAAGTTAGACTCTAGTTGCTTGCTATCAACCACTGGCCCCATGAATACGCCATCTTCTAAAGCGTGACCCACTTTTAGCTCACTCATGCGCTTAATAAGTGCTTCTACATAAGCGTCATGAATGCCATCCATAACCACCAAACGCGATGATGCCGTACACTTCTGACCAGCTCCCGAGAATGATCCGGCAATCGTGGCTTCAACCGCAATCTGAATATCAGCATCATCCGCAATGATTAACGCGTTCTTGCTGCCCATTTCTAGCTGGCTGCGTACAAAGTTCGGTGCTGTTGCCGCTGCAACTTTACGACCCGTATCAACCGAGCCCGTGAAGCTAACAGCATTAATTTGGTTAGAATTAATTAGCGTGTCACCCACTTCAGAACCACTACCCAGTACAAGGTTAAACGTACCTGCAGGTAAGCCTTGGCGAGCAATAATTTCTGTTAGTGCAACCGCACTTGCAGGTGTTAGATTCGCGGGTTTCCAAATAACGCTGTTACCAAAAGCCAATGCTGGTGCAATTTTCCAAGCAGCTGTTGCTGTTGGGAAATTCCACGGAGAGATAATTGCAACTGTACCCACCGCCTCACGCGTTACTTCAACCGATACTCCTGGGCGTACCGATGCCGCAGTGTCGCCCATCTGGCGTAGCACTTCTGCCGCATAATATTGGAAGAACTGACCCGCGCGGTAAATTTCACCACGACCTTCAGCAAAGGGTTTGCCCTCTTCGCTCGACAACAAACGACCCAGCTCATCGCAACGGGCGATAAGCTCATCGCCAATGGCCTGTAGTACCGCTTGCTTACGCTCTAACGGTGCTTTTTCCCACTCTGGCTGCGCCAATTTTGCAGACTCGATAGCTTGCTGAACTTGCGCTTGACTCGCTTGTGCGAAATCACCCAGATTTTGACTAATGTCAGATGGGTTAATGTTGGCAATAGTACGTTGACCTGATTGCCACTCTCCGGCGATATAGAGGGCTTGCTCTGCTTGAATTGTCATTGTTACTTCCTTATTTTTCTTCAGCGTTTAGCGATATTTGATAGAGACAGCGAGGCTTGTCTATTCCTTAACAGCGGCGTAAACCACTAGCTCAACTAGCATTTCTTCTCGTGCTAGCCCTGCAACAACCATCGCTGCGCGATTTGGGTAAGGGGCATTAAAGTATTCAGCGTACACTTTATTTACCGTCGCGAGGTATTCACGGTCGGTCACATAAATCAGTACCTGCAGCACAGAATCGAGCGATTCACCAGCACACTCTAAAGTGTGAACCAAATTATCAAGCGTCTGCCGAGTTTGTGCTTCAATACCGCCTTCCACCACAACCCCAGTCTGGTCAATTGGGATTTGTGCAGTGTAAAGCGTACCGTTGTGTGTAATCGCCCACTCAAGGGGTGCCTTTGAGGCAAAAAGAGAGGTTTTAACTGCTTTTTTGTTGTCTTGAAGATTCACGCCTAGCCCACCATGTAACGAATTTGTTTCGAATTGGTTAAACTATGCACTAGGGGTTATGATATATCTAACTATTAATTTTTTACAATTGATAAGTTTTATTTAACAATTCGTTTCAGGCATTATTTTTAAAGGGCTCAAAAGGAGACGAGCATGGGAATTAAGCTTCAGCAAATGATTCATTTTGTGATGGTGGTCGAAGAAGGTGGGTTTCGCGCAGCGGCGAAACGGGCAAATCGCTCACAAGCAGCCTTATCTACATCGGTAAAAGAACTCGAAAAAACACTCGGTCAAACACTTTTTGAAACCGGTCACAAAGCCCAGCTTACCCCGTATGGAAAAACCTGTTACCCGAAAATATCCCAGTTTTTAACTATTTATGATGATCTTGATAACGATCTTAAAGCCATTGCTGCAGGCCAGCAGGGTAAAGTACGTATCGCTTGTGTTCCTTCCGTTGCCGCTAAACTGATCCCCAGTGTGCTGGCTACCTTCTGTGAGCGCTACCCTAAGGTGGAAGTGAGCTTGATTGATGATAACGCTGCCGGTGTAGAGGCACGTTTACTCGCTGGTGAAGTGGATTTAGCCCTAGGAAACTGCTCTCACTTTGACGATGCGGCCATCACTTTTACCCCACTCCTATCTGATCCTATTGGGGTCGTTTGTTTACAAGACAATCCATTAGCTCAATATAAAGAAGGCATTGAGTGGGAAGCACTATTAACCCACCCCTTTATTCGTAACGGTACATGCACGTTATTAGAGCCTACACCCGCTCGTGTTATCAGTGAAAAAGCCCTCTATTCCGTTGAAAACATAACGTCACTATTTTCCGTACTTGAACTTGGTATTGGGATCACAACCCTGCCCAAGCTGGCGTTTCCAACCAACGAAACTAGGTTGGTATGGCGGCCACTGATTGATCCGCCACTTAAACGGGATATTGGTATTTTCCGGTTAGCCGATCGCACCATTTCGCCCCAAGCCAATGCGTTCTATTCACTGTGTATTGAGTATTTAACTTACAATGGTGAGTAGTGCTTTTAGTCGTCGATAGCAATTGTTTTAGACTACAATTATTATTAAATACAAGGTGTTAATTATGGACATTTCCAATCAAGTACTTTTGATTTTGATTGCTGCAGGCATTATCGTTTTTATTTGCATAAAAATTATTGAAAAATATAAAAATAAGTAACGAAAGAACACTTCATATCAACAAACTCATCAACATATCGCGTATACGTAAGAAGCATTATCTAGCAATGATAGGAACATCAACTAGAATGATAATTCCATCAATAAAAATAGGTTAATGTCGTAATGTTCAGAGCTTATGCGATTTTTTCAAGGAATAGACCACGAGTTCATATCTTTAATCTAATAATGATGGCGCTTATCTTTTTAATTAGTAGTTATGAACTGTTGGTCAATGAAAAGTTACTCTTTTCAACAGGTTTATTCGCTGTCTCGCTAATGGTTATTTTCTTTGCTATATCATCAGATTACAAACAAAAATACATTAGTAACAAAAACTAAAAACAAATACCGATGATCTTATCGAAGGCCTCAAGCAAACTTTAACACGCTAGCCAGTCCCCCATACTATTGGCTTACCGAGCCTAATCGGTAAGCCGCCCCAACAACCTAATTAGTTATTGCTTTACCCCCGCTCTAACACAAAGCGATAAACTGATAACAAACATAAAAACAAACCTTGACTTAAAGTTAACTTTAACAACTAAGCTGTTTGGTATAGACAGAAACAAGCCGAAGACAAATACACTTATTACATTGAAATATAATGTAAAGTACCAAAAGGATATTGTTATGAGCACTTATGTCGAACATGCCAACATCACCGTTATTGATGCCAACAGTACCATTACGTTCTTACTTGCCGCCTTACCAGAATGGTCTATCCGAGGGGAAGGGGTTAATGATAATTGGCATGGTAAACCAGTGAGCTGGTATCACATCGGTGACGAAAATAGCTATATAGCAATTCAAAGCGGTGGAGAAGGAAAGAATGGTCACTGGACCGGACATTGGACCGGAGTAAAGCATATAGGTATTGTCGTGCCGGACCTTGAAGCATTAATTTTACGCTTGAAAGAAGCTGGGTTCCCTATCGATCACCGAGGTGCCGAACACCCGCACCGTAAAAATGCCTATTTTCTTGATAAGCATAACGTGCAATTCGAATTCGTTGAGTATTTATCGACTCAGCCAGAAGAAAAGAATGACTATCAATACGAGTAAACTCATCACTTTATGATAGAACCGAGCCTAGACTGTTTTAAACATATACAGCGGCTCGGTGTCATTTAACTGCTAATGGGGCAAGCCTGTTTTACCAAGCTTTATTTAAGTACTTATCGACACTCAGCTTCCCTGGGCCTGCAACCAGCAAGGCACTGAAACCACCAGCGATAGCAATGTTCTTCATCAAGTGAATCGTTTGCCCACTGTCTGATAAATCGAAATGAAACAACAAAGCAGATACAACAGAAAACCCTGCAATAACCAATGAAAGTGAGCGAGTTAAGAAACCAAACAAAATAGCTAATCCACCACCAAGCTCTAACAAAATCACGAGCGGTAACATACCACCAGGAACGCCCATCGCTTCCATATACGCTTGCGTTCCAGAAAAACCTTCAATCTTTCCCCAACCCGCTTTAATAAAAATAAGCGCCAACATTATTCGAGAGACTAACAGAACATACGGGGAAACTCGGTCTAACATATTACTTCCTTAACAACTGAATAAATTTCTAGGCAAGGTTAATCCCCATAAATCCAAAATCACAACGCAAAAATCAGGACAACTTGTTTTACTTTTTAGGTGAAACCTTTCCATACAATTTATATCTATATTCGCATTGAAAAATAAACTGATTAATTTAAGGTCTTAACGACTTTTAAAGTGGTAGTAGATTGTGAATAAGCTTAAACAAACCCTCTCGTTAGATACCGTTCAAATACTCGATGTCATTGAAAGAGAAGGAAGTTTTGCGGCTGCCTCTCAACATTTAAATCGCTCAACATCAGCCTTAAGTTACCAAATCCAGAAGTTGGAAGAAGATCTTGATGTCCTCATTCTTGACCGTTCAGGGCATAGAGCAACGTTTACTCATGCCGGCCGACTTCTAGTGGAACAAGGTCGAATTATCCTTGATGCCTCTGACACGCTGTATAAACAGGTTAAAGAATTAGCTCAAGGTTGGGAGAGTGACCTCTTCGTCAGCTATGACGGTATTATAGGATCTGATTTATTCCTCTCTCTGATGGCAGATTTTGGGCAATTAAGCCAAACAAAACTTACGTTCAAAGAAGAAATTCTAACGGGAGGTTGGGAAGCCCTGAGTGCTGGGCGAACTGATATTTTAGTCTCGTCACGTCCCGATACTTTGCCCAATGAAATCAAAACAACCTTTCTAGGAAAAGTCGAAATGATTTGGGTATCATCACCCTATAGTCCCATTATTGATGAGCCTGAACCTCTCAAAGAAAATATCAGACAACGCTACCGTGTTATTGCAGTGTCGGACTCTGCACATACTAGCCCCAAATTAACGAAAAATATTCTCTCGGATCAATCCGTTTATACGGTAAGTACCATGGATGACAAAATTAAAGCAATTAAAGCGGGAATTGGTATAGGCACTGTTCCTCGCTCATTAATTCAACAAGACTTAGAACAGAAAAACCTACTCGAGCTAGGTATTGCTCGCGAAGTTGATATTGTGGTTGCTTGGCACCGCGCTGAAATGGGGCAAGCCAAAACATGGTGTATCAAACATATACAGCACCTTTGGGAACAAAGCCAAAAAGCAAAATGCGCCCTTGTATAGGCGCATTACTGCTTATAAAAAAGCTTACTTTTCACGTGAGACGTAAACGTGCTTTGAAACTTGCTCACCTGAAGGAGTAATCGCAGTGACGCGCAGTGAGCTAGAACGGTTAGCACTATTTCGAATAAATACTCGGCCGTTATCATCCGTCACCAACTCTTCTTTTATAGGTGCATTCGTTAGCACCTCTGCTCCGATAACAGGAGAGCTATCTTCTGTAATTTTTACCCATGTGCCATGGTTAGATGGCATCGCCGTCATTTTAAGTGACGCATTTGCATTAAAGCTTGCCAATAAAATCACCAGTGCAGCACTCAGTTTTGCGTTCATATCATTTCCCTCATTAAGATTTAGATGCTTGTTTTCTATGAGGTAAATATAATTTTAATCCACGTTCAATCATAGCGAGTAAATCAGAACAACTCATCCTAGAATTCAACAGCAATAACATTCAAATATAGGCCTTACTGTTTAACGATTAAATTTTTCCACTACAAACACCAAAAAATAAAGAAATATATTAAGTAATAATTCGGTTTACCCGCATATTGGATCACGCGAATGGCTTAATCGCCAATCTCGATAGTACGCATAGCAAAATCAAACCAATAAAATGAATTTATGACCAACTACTAGAAGATATTTTTAGTGACTTTATTCTTTAACGATCTGAGCTTGGAATGGCATATACTGAAGCAGGTAAGTAACGTGCAGATGTAAGGGAGGAATAATATAGTATCTAAAATATATGATGTCTAAAATATATTCAGCTCCTCAGAAAAGAAGCCAAACGCAAATACGCCCTTTCATAGAGCGCATTCTCAGCCAATAAAGCAACGCTTATCTTTCACTTGAGCGAGGAACATACACTAACTTAGTTACTTCCTCACCGTTCGGTGTCGTTGCTGTTACCCGTAATGAGTTTGCCCAGTGGGTATTCTTTTGAATGAAAACTCTTCCGTTCTCATCAGTAAACAACGCTTCTTTTATCGGAGAATTTGTTACGATCTCCGCGCCAGCAACAGGTGAATGACTTTCAGTCACTTTAACCCAAGTGCCATGGTTAGATGGTACCGCTGTCATGTTAAGTGACGCATTTACATTAAAAGTTGCTAATAAAGTAACCAGTGCAGCGCTTAGTTTCGCGTTCATTTCAATTTCCTCATAAAGGTTTAGATGCTTGTTTTCTATGAGGTAAATATAAGCTCAGCCGAAGATTGATCATAGCGAGTAAATCAGAACAACTTATCCTAGAATTCAGAAGCAATAGCATTTAAAAGTTCGACGCACTATTTAAATAGTAAAATCGATAAATGATGTTTGAGTAAATTAATGCTAGAAATCTTTTTGTTGTGCATGACAGTTTCAACATTAAAATCATTCACTACATTAATAGCAAACAAACAACTATATAAATAACCAACCTATTAAGTACCATAAGTTTTTCTTAACACCTGTCATGAATAACCGCAACAATGTGAAAGTACTCTTTTACTTTTAAAAAGGAGATTACTTTGAAACATCTAGCACTAAGCCCGCTGGGGATATTTGTAGCCACTTCAGTTAATGCTACCGTTCTTACATTAGAAGACGATCACATCTGGCCATCTGAAGGTGTTGTTGTTAACTATTCAGCGGTTGCTGATGAGAACATTGGTACCGAGTGGGTTGGTATCTACAAAGAAGGCACTGAGCCAACTGATGGCAATCACGGTTGGCACTATCTCACAACAAAAGAGGGCCAAGTTAAGTTCGATAACATCTCCCCTGGCAAATGGTATATCGACTGCATGATCGATTATGACTACGAAACTAAGTATTGCGAACGCTTAGAACTTGAAGTCCATGAAGAGCCAACGATCACTGTTCATGTCGACGGATTACCAAAGCGAATTGCAGGGATCAGTAATAACTATTCCCCAGATCTAGCCCCCGCAGCTGCTAGCGACGTTATGAGTACAATCACCATCACCTACACAGGGCTAGGTGAAGGTGACACTATTGAATCAGTTACCGATGGCACGATGAGTCTTGAGATTAGCCAAGATGGATATCGGTTCTCAGGTTTAGCGTCAGACCAGTATCAAATTCGCTATGAACTTAACACGCAACTTTATGTTGATCGGCTACCAGAGAAAGCTGATAACGAACTACGCGTAGTCGCGGCGAACGTATGGCGGACAGACTTATACGGCTGGGATGATGATAGCTGGCAAGGCCTTCATATGGGCCGTGGTGGTCAGGTTATCCGCACTTTTGTAGAGCTCGATGCCGATGTTATCGGTATGCAAGAGTACATGCACACAGAAGTTGTAGGCTTAGATCCTGAGTGGATTGAAACCGAATTAGAGAAAGCAACCGGTGAGGAGTGGTCAAGCTGTAAGAACGAACGTATTGTTACTCGCCTTGAAGTCAGTATAGAGCATGCGCAAGGTTGTGAAATAATCCTACCGAACGGTAAACCATTCTACTTCGGCGAAGTGCATTTAGGCCTGCACGAAGATTGGTCTAATCACTACGTTCCTTACACGGCACACAAAGGTTGGACAGAAGAAGAAATTGTCACAGCCGCAGAAGCGAACTGGGGAACAGGCAACGACAATATCATTGCGGACTCTAACGCAGTTGGTAATGCAATTCCTGCATTCTTTGTTGGTGACTACAACGAACCAAGTCATAACGACTATACAGAAAAAGCGGCAGATCACGAGGCACACAAGCCACTAGCAGAGCAGAGAATACCGCTGTCTATCCCTTCCATGCCTATGTCTAACATTATGCTAAGAGAGCTGGGTTATGTTGATACCTATGATGAAGCACGGCAGCGCAGGAACGCCGGACTAAATAATGGGCTTACCGCTGAGATTAATTATCCTGGTGTCACCTGGGGAAACTATGGTGTCGCTGATGCTCACCGTATTGACTTTATTTACTACCGCAACTCTGAATCAAACCCAATGCAGATTAAAGAATCCTATGTGATTGGTGGTCAGCCCGATGACAACCCAGCCTATCCATTCGAGAATGATCATGTCGAAGTACCATACACTGCAAACATATGGCCGAGTGACCACCGTTGGGTACTCACCTCAATGACATATGACGACCCACCAGAAGAATCAGAAGAACCTGATGAAGAGTCAGGTGGTTCAACGGGTATTGTTGCTCTATTCTCCCTGCTTAGCCTCGGGTTATTCAGACGGAAAAGTCAATTTTGAATAAATAAAGCCACCATAATGGTGGCTTTCTTATCAATTGACTATAGGTTAGGTAAAGAATTCGAACATTAATATCTCTTTCATTTACCCTATCTTTAGCAATATCCATTTTCACTAAAAAGCATAAGTAAAATGATGGCTGGCGATAACAAAATCTTCTTTTAAATAGAACTTGTGAGCACCAAAGCGATGGACGCCTGAATCAAGGTGAATTTGATCCAATTGATTTAAATGAGCATAGTCTTTAAACCAGTCAATCAACAATTGCCCAGCACCTTTTGAACGGTACTCCTCGGCTGTCACTAAGTCATCAATATACATATACTTGCCCCAAGACAGTTTTTGCCCTGTGACAAAACCAGCAACACAAAGCACTTTTGCGTCCTCGACTACATAAACAATTTGGTAGCCCGCTTTTTGCTGTGATTTTATTTGTGATATTAAACTATCAAGATCATATTGTGGTCGTAGCTGCTGCAATACCAATGCAATAACACCCAATTCTTCATCTGAAGATAATAGCTGTACTTCCATTTTCATTCCCCCCAAAAGCTAATCATAGAAAGCCTCTATTATTAAGAGGCTAAATAATACGAGTTCATCGAGGGTAACAAACAATTATTACATCATGCCGACATAACGAGGATGGCTAATGATATATTGAGTCCATCGTGTAATGGCAGGGTAGCGCTCTAGCGAGAACCCACCTTCATGGGCGACATGGGTGTAGGCATATAGAGAAATATCAGCAATAGTCAAACTTTCACCAGCCAAGTATGGGGTTTGTTGGAGTTGCTTTTCCATCACCGAGAGGGCTTTGTTGCCGCCTTCTTGTAATGCCTGATATTCAGCTTTGCGTTCTTCAGGCATGCCTAAATATTTTGCAATGAAGCGGGCAACCGCAATATAAGGTTCATGACTATATTGCTCGAAGAACAGCCACTCCATTACTTTTGCTTTCTGGTAATTATCTTGCGGTAATAGCAGGGTACTTTCGGCAAGATAACAGAGAATAGCGTTCGACTCAGCTAAGCAGCGCCCATCATCCAGCTCAAGTGTTGGGATTTTTCCATTCGGATTCATCTGCAAAAATTCATCGGTATGACTTTCGCCATCGAGAATATTAATGTGATGCCAGTTGTAATCTAAGCCCAGTAATTCAAGTATTAACTTAATCTTGTAGCAGTTGCCAGACTGAATATCGCCATAGACTTTCATTATTCGTCCTCCATTGACGGGTTATATTTAATCGAATCACTCCACTGACTCAATTTAAATTCATCCTAGCGAACTAATACCTAAGTGAGAACGAAAAAATCATTTAACAATAATAAAGGGAGCATATGCTCCCTTTAAATCACCCATACCGAATCTGGTAATTTAGGCTAAATATTTTTCCACCTCTGCTTCCCAATCAGTCAAAAGCTTCATGATCTGCCATGAATCTTCTGCCGTGGCGGCTGGACGCTCAAGGGTTTTGCTCCCTTGCTCAATAGCTTCTCTGATGGCTCGAACCTGATAGAGAAAGCCATTGCCATCGGCGTTAATTGTTATTGTTTTGGAAGGCTGTTCGTATTCGGTGATCACAAGCTGGTTGTGAACATCAGGCAACCATGGATTAGTGACAACTTGTAAACTTCCCGTAGAGCCTAATACCGTAAACTCCGCATGCAGTCCGTAGTCCTCAGCAGTGTGCAGTTGACCCATCACTCCGTTAGAGAAGCGAATATTTGCCACCGACTCACAGATATTGCCATCAGCACCTCTCCGCCCCATGGCGGATAGTTCATAATGGGGAAATGCTTGATCACTACCACACTGCTGCATAACGAGGTGCATCAATGATGCAGGGTAACAACCCAAATTGTACAAAGCGCCCTTGCTGTCAGGGTTAACGAATTGAGAAATCGCAGCCGTATACTGGCCATTGATCGCACGTAGTTCACCAATAGCTCCCGATTGGATTGTTTTGATAATTTCAGCGGTAAACGGGTGATTGAGGTACATTAAACCTTCAGCAAAAAACACCTTGTTGTGTTCAACAGCAGCTAGGGCTTCTTCCGTCTTAGCCATATCTATCGACAATGATTTTTCACATAGGATGGCTTTGCCAGCATTTGCAGCTTTCACCACATATTCATGGTGTAGGTGATTGGGCAACGCAATATAAACAATATCGACCTGTTCATCGGCTATTAAAGCATCATAGTTATCGTAAATAACAGCAATATCATATAGCTCGGCAAAAGCTTCTCTTGGCGCGTCACTGCGACCCGCAACAGCATAGAGTTGAGTTTGCTGTTCTTGCTTAATGGCATCAGCCATAACGCCTGAAATAAAGCTCGTCCCTAAAATACCCCACTTTAGTGATTGACTCATTTCTCTTCTCCCACGCTCATTAAGTCGGTTTCAAACGCCTGCACCAAGTCTGTAATGCCTAGGCCAATAAAATGCTGAGTATGCTCGGCACTAAAATGCCGTTGGAATGCCGCCTGATCATCATAGCGTTCCCATAAAATAAAACGGCGAGGATCGCTCATATCTTGGTGCGCTAGCGCCAATGAACAACCAGATTCGCTATTCATTCCACAACAAAACTCGGCTATCGCTTGTTTAGCCATTTCCAAATCAACGTCAGGTTTTACTTTGATCTCTGCAGTAATAAATAAACCCGGTTCAAACATGGTCGCAATGCCTTTCTTTAATAGAATCAATCCAATTTAATTGACAAGCTAAGATTGATAAACAACGATATGCTTGGTTATTTATCAACTTATAGTTTGCAATATGGATAAGCTAAAAAGCATGCAAGTATTCGTCGATGTTGTGCAACGGGGCAGCCTTGCCAAGTCTGCTGCACACTATTCGATAACATCGACAATGGTTGGCAAGCATATCAAGTCGCTAGAAACCTACCTCGGGATCAAATTATTAAACCGAACAACCCGTAGGCAATCACTGACCGAAGCGGGTGATATGTATTTCCGCGAATGCCTGCGCATACTGGCAGAGATAACAGAGGCCGAAAACAGCCTACAAGCCATCACCAACGCACCGCGTGGGCTGATCAGAATTAACTCACCGGTTACCTATGGCAGCTTGGTCATAGCCCCTATCGTGGCAAAATTCCTTCAGCAATATCCCGATATCAATATCGAGTTGACGCTTGATAATCAGCGTATCGATCCTCTCGATGAGCAGGTTGATTTGATCATCCGTATTGGCGATCTCGAAGATTCCACTTTAATTGCCAAACACATTGATAGCTACGACAGCTTATTTTGCGCGACACCTCATTATCTAGACCAGCATGGTGTACCCTCATCGCTTGAAGTACTAACCCAATATGATTGCCTTGGCTTTAGTTATGGTGATATTCAACCAAACCTAGCGCTCCGGATCGATACTCCGGCATTCAGCCGACAGCTATCAAGGCTCAGCTCAAACAGTGGGCAGGCACTAAAAGAAGCCGCTCTTCAAGACGCGGGGATCATCTTGCAGCCAGAAGTTCTTATCAAAGACGAAATCAATGACGGGCGATTAGTTGAGATCCTTCACGAGGACCGCCCTGTCGCACGTCCAGTTCATCTGCTTTATAAAGGGAAAGCTCAACCCTTAAAAACAAGGACGTTTATTGAGTACCTTGTCCAATCACTCTTGTAAGGCGCGATAACACATTTACTGATTACAGTGAGATGACATTAAAAAACACTCACGAAAGCTGCGCTGATTATAATTAGCCATCAATATGCAAAAAATTTTCTGTTGTGACTCATATTTTGCATTACTTCGTATTGGTTGTACTTATATTCACACCCTATTCGTCAACGCTGGCAAATACGGTAACAGTGGCATCGTGGAATATGCGCTGGCTTGATAGTCAATCTGAACGTCCAGAGTCACTACGCCGAACGGCTGACTATCAAGCAATGGCAAACACTGTAAAGCAACTTGATGCCGACGTTATTGCTTTCCAAGAAGTGGCTGATGAACAGTCGTTATTATTAGTCATGGACGTGGACAATGACAGCCTATCGAATAGCCGTTACCGTATTGAACTTTCAACACGCCAAGCACATTCCAAACCCAGTCGCTCAGGCATTCGTTGGGAACAATATGTCGGATTCGCCATCAGACCACACATCGCCTATTACCGAAACCCTGATCTTATCGCTCTCGATACCACTAAACAGCATTATCTGCGTTACGGCGTTGACATCACCCTGCTCGATAACACACGGCAACCACGCCTTAGACTATTGACCGTTCACCTCAAAAGTGGCTGCTTTTCTGCCAAATCACGGAAAAAAAACTGCAAGCAACTGAAGCAACAGTTTGAGGCAATTGAGCACTGGGTCGAAAAACGCTATAAGGAAAAACAACCGTTCATAGTGCTTGGTGACTTCAATCGCTACTTAACCGCCCCTAACGATTGGCTTTGGCGAGAACTTAATGATGGCTTCCCGTTTGGATTAACACTCTACGCAGCGACATCTGGCCAGAAAAGTAATTGTACGGTGCGCCGTTATAGCAGACATAAAAAACGCTGGTTTACGCATAACTACCGCCAGTTTATCGATCACATGATTATGGGTTCAACAACCAAATCAATGATGGTAAGCGGCTCTTTTAAACAGCATGAATTTCAACCGAACTCAGTCAGTCACTTTAATACCTCTGATCACTGCCCAATAAAAGCAACACTTAATTTATAATTGGTCACACCACAAATTCGCTCACAATAACATCAAAAACAAGACGTTTAGCATAAAAAAAGCCAATAACAGCCTAATTTACAATACAGATAATGAATATATCCCACACCATGCTATTCTCTTTGTTTTATATAAAAATACAACAAATTACATTGGTAGATAACATGAGAATTGGTGTTTTATATGGAGGTGACTCCAGTGAGCGAGAGGTTTCTCTTAAGTCAGGAATGTGTATCGCCGACGCTATCGAGTCATTAGGCCACGAGGCAATCAAAATTGATCCTCGGCATATTGATATTACCCTTCAAGGTTTCTTTAATTTAGATAAAGTATTCATTGCACTGCATGGTGGCATGGGTGAGAGTGGACATATACAAGCTTTGCTTGATCTGCTCAAAATTCCATATACAGGCAGTGGTCTACTTGCTTCATCAACATCACAGAATAAGCATAAAACCAAAGAAATCTGGAAAGCGAATGGCCTAAATACCGCTGATTGGATCCAAGTGAATAAACACACCCCAGCAGATTCCATCAAAGCCACACTTAGTAACCTTACGTACCCTGTTATCGTAAAACCTTTAAATCAAGGCTGTAGTATTGGCATAACAAAGGCAGACACCCCCGACAGCCTCTTCCATGCCTTAATTACCGCCTTTGAATACGATGACAATATTCTGGTAGAAACTTTTATTACTGGTCGTGAGTACACTTGTGCGATTTTAGATGGAAAACCTTTACCTGCGGTACAGATCAAGTCTGATAGCTTCTTCGACTGGGATGCAAAATTCGGTAATCAAACTGCAACCTACCACTGCCCGTCAGACCTGACCGCGGAACAAGAACAAAAAATGCAGCAGGCTGCACTCAAAGCCTACCAAGTACTTGGCTGCCGGGGCTGGGGTCGCGTTGATACCTTCCTTGATGATGCCGGAGAAGTACACCTAATCGAAATGAATACCGTGCCGGGCATGACGACGCGCAGCGTATTCCCGATGGCAACAAAAGAAGTCGGGATGAGCTTTGAGGATACCATCGCTAAGCTACTTGATACCGCTTCATACGATGAAGTGAAATAAACCACCCCCACCTTTGACCATAATGGTGCGAACGCGCCATTATGGAAACAACCTCATACCCAAAAGGTATATTTTCAAAATATATATTCACATAGATTATACTTTCATGCTTAATTATGATTTTAAGGGAACTAAAAGCATGAAAAAGCTGGCAATATCAATGATTTCTATTTTATCTTTTAATGCAAATGCCTTAGTGCATACGGAAATCGAAGATTCACGTATACCAACCATCAAGTCTGCAGTAGAAAGCTACAACACTGAGTTTAATCAATCTCATTCAGAATTTTTACCCGATGTTACAAGTATCAGTAATAGTATCGGTAGCATGATCAATACGGCCGTCATTACGGGTAATCAAAGTCGCATGCTATCTAACTGCTCATTGAATGCGACAGGAATGGCAACACGACAAACAACCGCAAATACTGCGCTGGATGCTGAACAACTGATACCTGACACCCAATACCACTTCTGGGGAAGCTATAGCCCAACGGTAGAGCAGCAGCTTATCGGGATTTCAGAATACCTTTCGATAAAAGCACCGCAAACTCAACTCTCTTTGGCAACACCCAACGGCAGCCAGTGGTTTAAGCTTGATCAGACAGAAGTTAAAGCATCGGATGGTTGGAAGGCGATGAAGCAATATCAAGATGGTACCCGCTTCGTTGTGGGAATAGGGCTAATGGATGAGCTTATTCGTGACAACAGCCATTACATTTATGCAGAGAAGATCAATGGTGAAGTCATCTTCATTGATGGTCAAACCAATCTCAGCAAAGATATCCCACCGACATACCTCACAAATAAATTCGACTTTAGTCATCTTAATATCCCACTGGTTACTGGACTGATGTTTTGGGCGCTTGAGCCTATCAGCTAACATTCAATAGAGATAAAAAAGCCGGTAAGCAGAGGCTTACCGGCAAAACTGTCAGAGCTACCCCTCAGACAACAGAACACATTTAAATGAGATCTTCGCCATTGCTCGCAATGACTTTTTTATACCAGTAGAAGGATTTTTTGGGGGTACGATCCAAACTACCGTTGCCTTCGTTATCGCGGTCAACATAAATGAAGCCATAACGTTTGCTCATTTCACCCGTCGATGCTGCGACCAAATCAATACAACCCCATGGCGTGTAACCCATCAATGGAATACCGTCGCCGATTGCATCTTTCATCGCCTCAATATGCTCACGCAGGTAATCAATTCGATAGTCGTCGATGATCTCGCCGTTCGCCTCAACAACATCTTTTGCGCCCAAACCATTTTCAACCAAAAAAAGCGGCTTTTGATAGCGGTCATATAACGTATTCATCGTAATACGCAGGCCCTGAGGGTCGATAACCCAACCCCAATCACTGGCAGCTAGATGTGGATTTTTAATCGACTTCACCACATTTGCTTCGCTGGTATTACCTTCATTCATATCGGCAGAAGCGCAACGAGATGCGTAGTAACTAAACGAAATGAAATCAACGGTGTGCTTTAGAATGTCATGATCTTCTTCATGAATATCAAGTACGACATTCTTATCATTAAATACTTTCTGCGCATAAGACGGGTAATAACCACGCGACTGAACATCAATGAAAAATAGGTTTTCACGATCTTTTTGCATCGCGGTAAATACATCTTCCGGCTTACAAGAATACGGATAGAAGTTACCACCAGCGAGCATACAGCCTACTTGGTTATCAGGGTTAATTTCATGGGCAATCTTTGTCACCAGTGCACTTGCAACCAACTCGTGGTGAGCAGCCTGATATTTAACCTGATCTTTATTCTCGCCCTCTTGGAACAAGATACCCGCTCCCGAAAACGGGCTTGCCAATAAAATATTAATTTCATTGAATGTCAGCCAGTATTTCACCAAGCCATCAAAGGCTTCAAAACAGGTACGCGCATAACGCTCAAAGAAGCTGATCATCTTACGGTTACGCCAAGAGCCGTACTCGTTGACAAGGTGCATTGGTACATCAAAGTGACAGAGTGTCACTAAAGGCTCAATACCGTATTTCTTACACTCTTCAAATACCTCGCGGTAAAAATCGAGACCCGCTTGATTTGGCGTTTCTTCATCACCCTTTGGAAAGATTCGGCTCCAAGCAATCGACATGCGAAACACCTTAAAGCCCATCTCTGCCAGCATGGCAATATCTTCTTTGTAACGGTGATAGAAATCAATTGCTTGGTGGCTTGGGTAGTATTCATTAGGATCAAGTTCAACCGAATCTCGTTGACCCAGTTTAATTGGCATGCGGTTTTCACCGTACGGGATCATATCAACCGTCGTCAGCCCCTTTCCACCAGCAAGGTGAGCACCTTCAGACTGGTTAGCGGCAATTGCGCCGCCCCACAAAAAACCTTCCGGGAACCTAATATCAGACATGTTATACCTCTTTGTAACAAAGCCACCCCTATGAGAGGTGGCTTAAATTTATTAGTTAGACAGCAACACTAGGCAATTGCAGGTTTTGCTGGTGCAGGAATTTCATTTGATTCAGTTTCTTTATCAGCGGCTTCTTTTGCTGCCGTTGGGTTTGATTCATCCTCATCTTCAGGGATATCTTCAAAGCCAAGCAGTAAGGTCAATACGAAAGATAAAACAACTGACAGTGCCATCAGACCCAATACCCACACTAGGCTCATCGGATCGTTCACGTCAATAAACTGCACACTGGTGAATAGGCTCGGTGCTGCCATTGAGTGACTGGCAATGCCCGCCATACCCGCTAAGCCACCAACGATAAAGCCCGTAATAAGTGTCGCAATCAATGGACGTTTCAGGCGAACTAATACACCGTATAGTGCAGGCTCTGAGATACCAGCCATCAGTGCTGATGCACCCGCCGCCATCGACGTTTGTTTCAGCGCAATATTCTTGGTTTTCCAAGCAACGGCCAAACATGCACCACCCATACCGATGTTTGCACCGATTTCAGACGGCATTACCATTGCCTCGGTACCCGTTTCAGCAATTGTTTGGATAATAGTTGGAGTAAATACGCGGTGCATGCCAGTTAGAACCAATAGCGGCCATAAAGCGCCCATGATCGCAACAGCCAACCAGCCTAATGTACCGTGGATAGTGTATACCAGCGTAGAAAGTGCAGTACCGATCCAAATACCCATAGGGCCAACCAACACGATACCAATAGGTGCCGCAATTAACACGATAAGCATCGGTTTCAAGAAGTTCTTGGTCACCGCTGGAGTAATGCTATCAACCCAACGCTCGATGTACGACAGGATCCAAGTCATGATCAGCACAGGAATAACGGTATAGGTGTAACGTACAGAAGTGATTGGAATGCCGAACAAATCAACCTGACGTCCGTCCGCCGCTTGCGCCATCAAATCGACAAAGTTTGGGTGTACCAACACACCGGCGATACCGATCGCAATCGACATATTGGTTTTGAATTTAATCGAAGCGGATGCTGCCACCATAATAGGTAGGAAGTAGAAGGCACCGTCACCAATCGTATTCAACAGGATAATTGTTGAGTGATCGGCTTCATAAATGTTGAACATAAGTAGCAGCATGGCAGCCAATTTAACCATCGAGCCACCGATAATCGCAGGGATCAATGGCGACATGGTACCAACAAGTGCATCAAGCATTTTGGCGCCGATAACTTTCGGTGTCAGCTTCACTTTTTTCGCAGCAGGCGCATCAGCGGTGTTGCCACCATCTAAACGGCATAGGTTCATCACTTCTTTATAAGCATAAGATACATTGTTACCAATGATCACCTGACACTGGTCACCATTATGAACAACACCCATGACACCTTTAATCGCCTTTAGAGCAGAAGCATCAACCTTTGCTTCATCCTTTAGTACAAAGCGCAAACGCGTCATACAATGGGTTAATGCAACAACGTTGTCTGCACCACCCAGTTTCTTGACTATCGAGCGGGCAACAGTGCTGTAATCTTTCGACATTTTCTCAACTCCTGGATATCGTGGAGAATGGCTGCAAACTTAAGCGGCGCCTATTCCCTTATATTTTGCTTAAAATGTCATCAGTAAAAATGTAAATAACAATGTAAGTACTGATGACAAAAATTTGGTTTATTTTTTACTTATTGATTTCACTGACCAACTGACCAATGGCTTGCCAGTCACCCTGATCAATTAAATTATTTGGCACCATCCATGTACCGCCACATGCCACAACTTTCTCAAGCGCAAGGTAGTCATTTGCATTAACCGGGCTAATGCCCCCTGTTGGCATAAACTCCACCGGGTATACCGCAGACAGCGCTTTAAGCATGCCAATGCCACCCGAGGGCTCCGCCGGGAAGAACTTCACTGTTTTCAAGCCAAGCGACATTGCTTGCTCAACCAAACTTGGGTTGTTTACGCCGGGAATGACCGCAATATTTTTCGCCAAGCAATACTCAACAGTGACAGGGTTAAGACCTGGGCTCACAATAAAGTCAGCACCCGCCAAAATAGCTTGGTCGACCTGCTCTATTGTCAGCACAGTGCCAGCACCAATCAGCATGTCTGGATATGCTTCACGCATCAGGCGAATAGATTCTGCCGCTGCCTCTGTGCGAAAAGTAATCTCGGCGCAAGGCAACCCATTTTCCACCAATACTTTTGCCAATGGTTGTGCACTTTCTGCATTTTTAATCGCAATCACAGGTACTATTTTTAGCGCCTTCAGCTTGCTTTCGATTGTTTGTCCCATTTTTCTCCCCCTCTTCATAACACTTCCTACAGCAAAATATGAGCAATACTGGTAGCGCTAAATATGGTGTTTTTTATGAAATCTTTTTTGAGAGGTTCACAACCACTCAAGTTACGGGTAACATGTTACCAGTAACGTTAGTAAAATAAACCCGAATTTGAAGATCATCTGAAAAATGAGATCCAGATCAGAAAAAGATTCAAGGAGCTTAAATGTTGGGGAAAAGCATTATTGTGATGGGGGTGTCTGCATCCGGAAAAAGCACCATAGGCCACCAGTTAGCAATGAGTATTGGCGCTAAATTCATTGATGGGGATGACCTTCACCCTAAAGCAAACATTCTAAAAATGGCTAAAGGTGAGCCGCTGAACGATGATGACCGTCGACCTTGGCTTGAACGTATCCGCGATGCAGCATTCAGTATTGAAAGCAAAAACGAAACTGGTGTCATTGTTTGCTCAGCATTAAAGAAATGTTACCGAGAACAAATTCGTAACGGTAATAACAATCTCGCATTTTTATATCTTGAAGGCAGCCCTGAACTCATTTTGGATCGTATGCGCCTTCGCAATGGTCATTTCATGAAGGAAAACATGATCAATAGCCAATTCGCGGTGTTGGAATCACCAACCGGTGAGCCAGACGTTATTACTATCAGTATTGATCAAGGTATTGATGCAGTTATCGAGCAAGCCGTTATTGCTCTTACACCATCAACAGCCGATCAACTAAGTGGTCAGGAGACAGTGGCATGACACATCCGATAATTAGCGAAGTTACATTGCGGATAAAGCAACGCAGTGCCGAATTACGTAAAAGTTTTGAAGATAAAATTGCACAACAAGCTAAGCAAGGGAAAGGGCGTACAAGCCTATCTTGCGGTAACTTAGCACATGCGGTTGCGGCTTCAGGCCAAGAAGAAAAGCTCAAAATCCTCGATTTCACCCGCTCAAACCTTGCCATTATCTCTTCATACAACGATATGCTCAGCGCACATCAGTTGTATAAGCACTACCCCGACCAAATTAAAACAGCGCTAAAACCTTACGGACATACCGCACAAATTGCCGGTTGTGTACCTGCCATGTGTGATGGTGTTACCCAAGGTCAGCCAGGTATGGATATGTCGCTATTTTCTCGCGATTTAATCGCCCAATCGACAGCATTTTCTCTAAGCCACAATGTGTTTGATGCAACGTTATTGCTCGGTATTTGCGATAAAATCGCTCCGGGTCAACTAATGGGCGCATTGAGCTACGCGCATCTGCCAACAGCATTTATTCCTGCAGGCCCAATGCCAACAGGAATAAGCAATGAAGAAAAAGTTTCAGTCAGACAAAAATACGTTGCAGGTGAAGTCGGCAAAGAGGCATTACTAGAGATGGAATGCCAAGCTTACCACTCCGGCGGTACGTGTACCTTCTATGGTACGGCGAATACCAACCAGCTCGTTTTCGAAGCAATGGGCCTGATGCTACCCGGCTCCGCATTTGTAGCGCCACATACAGCGTTACGACTAAAACTGACTGAATATGCTGCTTTACAGCTAGCGGCAATGTCTGAAGGCAGTGCTAACTACCGTCCATTGGCTGATATCTTTACGGCTGAGAACCTAGTCAATGGCTTGGTGGCACTTCTCGCCTCTGGTGGCAGTACTAACCATACTATCCATATGATAGCTATCGCCCGTGCGGGTGGATTGATCCTGACATGGGATGACATGAGCGATCTGTCGGACGTCGTGCCATTGCTTGCGAAAATGTACCCGAACGGTCCTGCCGATATTAACGCGTTTGAACAGGCAGGCGGTGTACCCGCCCTAATGTGCCAACTGCATGATAGAGCATTGCTGAACAGTAGCGTTAAGACGGTTTTTGGTGAGTTTAACGACCAACTTTGTCTGCCTACACTCAAGAACGACGAGCTATTATGGCAAGCCTCTTCAGGCACTGCAGATCCCGAGGTAATTGCGGCTAAAAATCAAAGCTTCAATCAAACCGGTGGTACAAAAGTTCTAACCGGCAATATAGGCAAAGCGGTTGTCAAAGTATCAGCTGTCGATAAAGCTCATCAGTTTATAGAGGCACCGGCGAAAGTCTTTTTGTCTCAGCATGATGTAGAAACGGCGTATCAAAATGGCGAGCTAAATCAAGATTGTATCGTTGTGGTTAGCCATAATGGCCCAGCCGCCAACGGCATGCCTGAGCTGCACAAGTTAATGCCAATTTTAGGTAACATTCAAAAAGCAGGTCACCAAGTTGCGCTTGTGACTGATGGTCGATTGTCTGGTGCATCAGGTAAGATCCCTGCTGCCATCCATGTTTCTCCAGAAGCGTTACGTGGTGGGGCTATCGGTAAAATTCAAGATGGCGATATCATTACGCTAGACTGCCGTACTGGCGAACTTTGCGTATCTGCGGATCTAGATAGTCGCTCAGGTCGCCAGATCGATACCGAAGCAGATCAAATTACTTGGGGAAGGGATATCTTCAAAGTCATGCGCGATAACGTTTCTAGCGCAGATACTGGGGCAAGCTTTATTTTTTAATCCAGCCGCTTATTAAGGTGCCGCTGTATTGCTCTTTCTAGTAAAAGCAACTCGGCACCTTGCTCTAGCGTTTACAGGTTATAAACTCTCGCCACGGGTAATAGTAAATCCAAGATCATAAACGTTCCGTGTTTTGCGCTCACCTTCAATTGCCGACAGCAACAACTCAGCACTCTTCTCTCCGATTTGATAACGTGGTGTATAAATACTGGTTAAACGTGGCGTGATCGCTTGTCCGATATCTAAGGCGTTATAACCCACCACACTGAGTGTTTCAGGAATTCGAATCCCTCGCTCGTTACACGCTAGTATCGTACCAATTGCGATATCATCATTGGTGCAAAAGACACCATCCAGTTCTGGGCATTCAGCCAAAGCACGGCTTAGTAATTCCCCGCCAAGCGTGAAACTAGAGTGCTCATGGGTCAGAATATGATATTTTTCTAATCCAGCCTCGGTCATCGCTTTATCATAACCTTCCATACGTAGCTGGGTTCGAGTATCTAAGCGTGCCCCAAAATAAGAAATGTGCTTTTTACCCTTTTTAATCATCGCCTTAACAGCGGAATAAGCCGCATCAACATGATCAAGCCCAACCACCATATCAATCGGTTTTTTGGGTAACTCCATCGCCTCAACCACAGGAATACCTGCCATTTTGATCATCTGTAGCGTTCGTTCAGTATGGGCTGTACCCGTTAGAATAAGACCATCGACTTGATATGAAAGCAAAGAAGCGATTTTACGTTCTTCAACTTCTTCGCTGTAGCTGAAGTGTGCGATAAGCGTTTCATAGCCTCTGTCATTCGTAACTGCCTCAATACCTTGAGCAAAACTGGAAAACACTTGGTTTGACAGTGACGGTAATAAAACACCGATAGCCTTACTTGATGATTTCGATAGCATGGCTGGTGCCCGATTTTGAATGTAGCCAAGCTCTTCTACCACTACGGCTATTTTGTCACGTGTATTCGCCGACACTGACTCGGGGTTACGCATATAACGACTCACCGTCATTTTGGTGATACCAATGCGATCTGCAATATCTTGGAGGGTTGGACGCGTTTTTTTCTGTTCTTGAGTCATGGCTATAAGCTAATTAACTGCGAGTTACCGTAAAATGTTACAGTAACATACCACTACTAAATCACACAGAACAACTTAAGACCTTTTCAGCCTACGAGTTCAAAAAGTCCCCCGAACGTTAACTTTCGAGAGATCCGTCAACTATTTTCATYATAATAGCTTTTAAAATATACACTTATGGTATAAAGATCACGAATTGATAGTTTTATTAATAGTCGGGTGACAAAGGAATGGTACTGATACTGTTAGTGATCGTATGTGGCTTGTTAATCTTATTGGCCGTAAAAGAACGTGGACAATTAAAAATAATCTACGCGACCTCAGCCTTACTCATTTTTTTTATTATGACTTTTTTCCTTTTCGATCATATTAAAGAAGAGAAAAAAAAGCGTGCTTTAGTCACCTCTCCGCCACAGATAGTTCTTGAACCACAAGCTCCGCTCGATATTACCAATACTGACAATGAATTCAGTTATAACGATCTTGAAGCCATTTCATTTGAACTCTACAGGCAACTGAGCCAAACCGAGCAACAAGTTGAATCTCTCCAACAACGGCTCGATGCTAAACGCGAATTCATTCTCGAAAACTGGGATAGCGAACAACCAGCCTTTATAAATGAAAACAATTAGGACATTAAAACTAACAGCACTATTCCGCCAGCCTTAACAAGGTGCGATTAGTTTCATCGCGTGATTATTTATAACCATGAAAAAAAGCAAATCAATGCTACGCTTTAATTTGATTGACCACTATTAACACAACGCTCAATAAGTGGAGAATATTAATGAAAAAGCTCCTTATGCTAATCTGTATCACTTTCTCTAGCTTTACTTTTTCGGCAGGAATGAGCGGGGGAAGTACAGTCACAGTTCCACAAATCATCTGTATGCAAAACGGTGAAATACTTGGAACAACGGCTATGCCCGTTTACGAGTGTGGCAAGCTCAAAAAAGAACAAACAGAAAAGACTAAGTGATCTACCTGAGCGGTCAAAAACAAGAAGCTAGGTTAAACAACCTGGCTTTTTTGTTTTCTCAGTTCAGTAACTCAATTCAAACGACACCGAACCGCTATCCACTTCAAGGGTATCACTGCCCGTAAGCTCACCACCAGCTTGTACAGAGATACTGAAATCTTTGGTGGCGTTGAATTTTACCCCAGTGCCAAATTCAGTCGGATCTGAAATGTTTTTATTTTGATAAATACTGTTATCGTCAACCATCGTATTGTGTACAGGGCGGTTCCCTTCACCAATAAATTCTAGTCGTTGGCTCTCTTGCGAGCCTTCGATAAAAATTTCACCCAAAGCACGCTCTTGGGCTGATAGCCCACAAGAAAGCAATGCAATTATCATCAGCAAGCTATTACGTATCATACGCGTCCTTGTTACTCCACCACCTAACGGAATAAATCCGGTGTCAAAGTGAGTTTATGCTCCTAGATAGACTAACTGGATCATTGGCTGAGTCAATACATCAGCACGAAACCAGCGTTATTGTCACAACCATTACCCGATTAATAACGGTAAAAACCCCTTCATCGCATCCGTTCTTCAAACAATGTTTTAAGAAAATCTAAAAATACACGCAATTTTGGGGTTGCCCCGCGGTGACTTGGAAACAATGCATGGAATTCAACAGCAGGGGCCTGCCAGTCCGGTAATACGCGCCGCACCCCCTCTTTTTTTCCCATATAGTGCGGCAATAAAGCAATCCCTACTCCTCCTATAGCCAATTGATAAATTGCCGAGAAATCGTTAACCGTGCAATAAGGCGTAATAGTGTGAGTCTCTTGAACATTACCCTGCTGCAAGGTCATCGTTTGGGGTTCACCGGCCTTTCCCCCCATCATTAAAATAGGATGGTCGCAAAGCTCAGTGATATCCTTCGGCTCACCATATTGTTTAAGGTATGTATCTGTAGTAAAAAACTGATGGTAACTTTTGCCTAATAAGCGAGAAACGAGTCCAGAGTCTGGCAGGTTGCCGACCCTTATCACTACATCGACCCCTTCTTCCAAAATATCCACACGGCGGTTCGTCAATTCCATCTGTACATTGATATTGGGGTAAGAGGTTAAAAAACCGGCCATTGCGGGGGCAATGATTTGCTGCCCTGTCGTTACTGACACGCTGACTCGAAGTACACCTTGTGGCTCTGACATCATTGCCAATACTGCTTGCTCGGCATGTTCAGACTCTTCAATGATCCTCACGCAATGTTGATAGTAAATCTGGCCGATGTCAGTCAAATGAATACGCCGTGTTGTTCGCTCGAGTAACCTGATTCCGAGTGACTCCTCTAACGATGACACATGGCGACTGATATTTGACTTAGGTAAGCCAATCATCTCAGCTGCAGCGGTAAAACCACCAGCCTGTACAACCCGTGCAAATATCACCATATCATTTACATTCTGTGTCACTGCTTGATCTCCTGCTGCTTCATATACTTGCTTACTGTTCTATTTATAGAACAGTAATTCCCATAAAACACCATTTATCACATTTGCGCAACAAGCTAACCTTTTATCTAACAACCAAGAATGAGATAGAGGGACGACAAATGGACAAATTACAGAAATCACAATTATCACTGGGTGGATTTGCTGGATTAACTGAACACCGATTGATCAAGTCGCCTCAAGCATTTGGGGGAGAAGCAAACCATGACGGCAGTTGGCCAGGATTGGGTAACTTCGTTTATCTGGCTGATGCACAATTTTTACCGAAGGGCGAAACCCATATGCATAGCCACCACGAAGTTGATGTTATTTCAGTCATGGTAAAAGGCCGCATTGCCCACCAAGGATCTCTGGGGCACGGCAAAGATCTCAACACCTATGATGTTCAAGTCCAGCGTGCTGGCGGTGAAGGGTTTTCTCACAATGAAGTTAACCCCGATGATAGTGCTAACCGCATGATCCAGCTTTGGGTATTACCCGAGCAAACAGGGCAACCTGCCGCTTATAAAGTCTATCGCCCACAGCAAGGAGAGATGACACGTATCTACGGCGGCACAAGCAGCCACGCTGATTTCCCTGCAAGTACGATTATCGACACTGCACGGCTATCAGAAAATCAGTCCATTAAAATCAACGCACCGTTTATTGCCTATCTCGTCGAGGGTGAAGGCAAGGCCAACAACGAAAAGTTAATTGCAGATGAAATGATCCGTGGAACTAAGTTGAACTTTACAGCTGAAACAGAGTGTCAGCTGATCATTATTCAACTCGCAACAGAGAAGGCAACTAAGCACTAAGCACTAAGCACTAAGCACTAAGCACTAAGCACTAAGCACAGCATCCACATGGAGACAGTAAGATGACAAATATATTTGCAGAACGCCTCACCCCAGATAATGCGGTACTTGCGATGATCGATCACCAGACAGGCTTATTAGTCAGTTGCCGTGATCAAGATGTGCATTTAACGCAGGCTAATATCCGCGGATTGTGTCATACAGCCAAAGTACTTGAGCTACCATCCGTTGTGACAGCAAGTATGCCGCAAGGACCTAATGGCCCGATCATGAGTGATATTTTAGATATCCTCGGCAACAACGTGCTCGAACGGCCAGGCGAAATCAATGCGTGGGATAACCAGGACTTTAAAGGAGCGATTGAAGCGACTGGACGTAAGAAAATCATCATGGCAGGCATTGTGACTGACGTATGCTTGATGTTTCCAGCCATCTCAGCGGTGGCCGACGGCTATGATGTCTACGCTGTGATTGATGCTTCAGGCACATGGAATGAAACCGTGAGAGATGCGGCCATGATGAGAATGAGCCAAGCCGGCGTTAAAGTGACCACTTGGGCTGCCGTTCTCGCCGAATTAATGCACGACTGGCGCAGTGAAAAAGGCCTTGAGCTTGGCAGCGTGCTGGCCGAACATACCTCATACCAATGGGTATACAGCAGTTTTGTCACGGCCCAACAAACGAAGTAACAACCAATTATTGGCGGTGTGTATACCGCCAGTGACAGTGGATGCAGTTAAAGGGGCATACCCTCCATCATGTATCCTTATCTCTCAGTGTCATTAAATATTCATGCTATGTACCTAACATTAGCTAAAAGGCTCAATTTTCAATATTTAATGGCACACTCATGATTGCTTTAACAACCCGATGGCAATATGCACTGACTGTCATTTTCATCATCACTTTGCTAAGTACTAGCCTTTTGTTTGCCAGTAAACGCATTGCTTTTAGTGGCCAACCGCTAAGCCAATATAATCAAGTCAGCTGTGTAATGAACAGTAAAGGGCGAGACTCGTTCAACATTCTGGCGCCCAGCCATATGCTGGCAAAGTCATTAGCCAACCAGTTTTGCCAGCTTAGCGAGCTAGAAAACACATTCAGCCAAATAACGGTAAGCTGGCTCCCAAGAGGTACACTAGAGCCTGCTGCTATCCTTGAGCAAGAATACGAACTCATGTGGGGAAGAAAAACTCACCTTGCAGGGCTTGCTCCTCAATATAGCGATTATTACCAGTCCATTAAATCATTGCCAAGCTATGATGTCTTTTTCCTCAGCCATGAGCCGTTAGCCAAACTCACCAGAGATACTTTCATCTCCAAGCGCATTGGCTTACTTGACGACAATTACAGTCAATCTGGTTTTCAAATACCTATCAATACATTCCGCCAGTTGGGGCTATCAATAGAGAGTCTCAATATAAAACATTACCAGAGCCGTAAAGCCCTTCATCATGCCTTTAGCCAGCAAGAGGTCGACATTATCACCGCTAACTCTTACAGCCCAAAGCTCTACCGCTATCAAGCACCTTACAAACTACGAATTGCCAGTAACATTTCCTCCGGCGCTTGGTTCATTAACAAGCAGCTTATCAGCCCTGAACTTAAGGCGATTATCCGTCAGTATTTAGACCGTCCTCTGCCACTTTCGCGTATTACCCTTAACCAATAATGACATTGAGTGATGAGCTCGATTCACAGTTAGATAGCCAACACGTCAATGTCTCGAATAACAATAATAGCTAGTACCCCAATGAAAAAATTCCAATTACAGCGGCTTAATCAAGGAATACACCCACTGATTGTATTTACCCTATCAGTGATACTCTATTTCACCCTTAGCCATTGGTTTTTACAGGCTAGCTTAAGGGACCAATATTTAGCGGCATATCAACAACCACTTATCGAACATGTTTCCTCCGCCCAGCGTGATACAGGGGATACTGGCTTAACGCCGGATTTGGTTATCACTATCGCGCGACAAATAGAGCAAGATTTAACATTCAATCCTAACCCCCTGTTTGTCACGCAATGCCGTACCACTGTACTCAGCTTACTTAATCAGCCAACCAACGAAGCACAACAACCTTGGTGGTATATAACCCCAACCAGAACAGCCATAAAGCAAATCGGTTTAGTGGCCAATATTGACTGTAAGCCTCAAGTCAAAATCTGGCTGCCTATTGCGATGCTCATTGCGGCTCTGCAGACGCTACTGATCTGCCGGCTACCTCGCCCGCTAACAACCAGGCAGCATCAAGCTCAAACGTTCTTAACCCAATCAGGCATCGTCCCAACACAGGCTATCTCCCTAATACGCCAATACCCCCGCATTTTCGCCCAACTAACTCAAGATCAACTCGCATGTTTTTTACAGAGCCTTCCGCACATGCCAGTCGAGCAGGCGCTGGCCATTGCTCAACATGAATCAGACATGTTTTTTTCGACGACCAATAACCACACATTAGTGGTTAAGCTTCATGGCGTTACAATCGAGATGGCAAAAACACCGCTAATCTATTATTACTGGTATGCCCAAAAACGCGTAACGAACGAACATGAGGGCTGGTTCACCAATCCAGCAGCTAACCGTCCAGACCAAGTGTCTGCCGAGTCGTTGATTACTTTAATGGAGCAGTTCGGTGGTCATGCGAGAGCCATTAGCGATCTAAAAGAAAATGGGCTCAAAGCAAAGTCTCTCGACCAGAACCGCAGCAAGATCAAAGAAGCTATTCTCGCCGTTCTTCCTCCTTCATTGGCTGAAACTTATCTATTTGAAAAAGACAATTCTGACAGCCAACTCAGGGCGAGGTATCGTATAAAGCTTGATATCAATAAAATAACCCTAACATGAATCACAGCATAAGGTGTTGATATATATGAAATCTAAGCACTTGTAGACATCTATAAACATACCAAGATATCTTCGTCATTAAACCTTAACCACAATTTTCAACAGTAGTTCCCACTTAACAGGCACCGACCCAATATGGTGCCAAACCTACAGAGCATGTACTCATTTACAGCAGGGAACACCCATGAAACTGAAAACGAAGCTTCTCTCAACAGCCATCAGTGCTGGACTCTTTCTATCGCATCAAGCCAACGCATTGAATATTGTCCTAACCAATGATGACAGCTGGGAAACCACCAATATCCAAGTGCTGAAAACCGCACTCGAAGACGCTGGCCACGATGTCATAATGTCGGCACCCTGCACAGGACAAAGTGGTAAAGGGGGCGGGTTTCACTTTTTCAAAAATGTGTCCGTAGATACCTCAGAAGCTAGTGATAATAAATTCTGCATCGGTGATACCGATACAACGGCAGCCTTTGAAAACTATGTTGAAGGAACCCCAGTGATGTCTGCGCTCTATGGCATTGATATTGCGGCTCAGGAGAAATGGGGAGCTAACCCTGACCTACTGATTTCCGGCCCAAACGAAGGCAATAATGTTGGCTACTTGAACAATAATTCAGGTACTTTAGGCGCAGCAATGATCGCCCTTTCCCGTGGTATTCCCGCCATTGCTGTCAGTGGCGATATAAACTCAGAGCATGATCCTTCTCAGGCTCCAAAAATTGCCAAGGTTGTAATACAAATTCTTGAAAACCTCACCGCGAGCCAACTTGAAGGGCAACCTCTGCTCCCCGCGTACACAGGACTGAATATCAATACCCCTGCAGACCTTGATAACCACAAAGGCTATCGTTTCACTGATGTTGGCTGGAACGGCGGCGGTATTGCACTAACGTTTATGTCAACCACCACCCCTACTACTAATATGGTGGGCTTTGAGCTCAGTGATGTAGGCGATAGCAATGAAAGCTCAGAAGGTGTCGCCATCCAAAACGGCTATATCGCCGTCAGTACCATTGATGGCAATATCCAAGCCCCAAGGGCAAAAGTCGCCCATATCCAGCAACGCTTAACCGAGCTAACAAAATAAGAGAGGTTCGCATGAAATATTGGTATCTCGCTATTGCTAGCGCCCTAATGTTAGCCGGTTGCAATAGCAGCGATAGTACAGACAGTGATAGCAACAATAATGGGGAGCTTGTCGTTTCAGGCTTTTTCAGTGGCGTTAGCAACGATATCAGCGGTCAGCCAATCCGGGTAGATGCCGCGCTATTATCGGAGTCTGACTCATTAGTTACCCTATGGGACGATAGAGATAACCAAACTAACTATATCGCTCACATAGGTTCAGATCGCCAGTCCTTCTCCTTTGCCAACGGCCAGTATCAATGTACGTTAGAAGTGCAGGCATTCAAATGTCGCGCTAATCAGGGGGATTTCATTTTAGAAAAACAAACAGAGGAAAAAAGCGATATTGCGTCATTGGCTGGCCAATATACCGCGGTTAATAATACTGGCGACCTACAAATAATGACACTTGAAGCCTCAGGTTCACTCACAATTGAAACGGGCAACTGTGAAGTTCAAGCCAAATTATTAGAGCATGCCAACAAGACGTTGCTGAAAATATCACAGGATGAAAAACAGTGCGGCTGGCCTGAATCAATCACCTATGCCACACCCGTTACCACCAGCTATGACTTAACCAGTATTGACGTTCAGTCGAGTGATCCTGCATTTCCACAAGTGTGGCTAAAACAATAGATAATAAAAAGCCCGCTTATTCCTAAGCGGGCTTTCTGGTGATTGTTTCTTTTCACAAAAGGCTTAATTAGCTAATGTGACGAACGCGGAAGCTACGTCCTTTCATTTTGCCACTTTCTAGCTTTTTCAATGCAAAGCGTGCCACATCACTTTTAACCGCAACAAATGCTGTCATGTCGAAGACATTGATCTTACCAACTTGGTCACCACGGATACCATTCTCACCCGTAAGTGCACCTAAAATGTCGCCAGGACGTACTTTTTGTCTTTTGCCACCACTGATCTGCAAAGTCACCATTGAAGGGCGATGTGTTGGTTGATCAAGCAAATCGAGAGAAGGTAACGCTTCACTTTCAATCGCTTTATCAAGGTAGTCTTCTAATAATGCAATCTTGTAGTGCTCTTTGTCACTATAGAACGAACAAGCAATACCTTGGCTACCAGCACGGCCTGTACGACCAATACGGTGAACGTGTACTTCAGTATCACGGGCAACGTGGTAGTTAATCACACAGTCAAGGGCATCAATATCGAGGCCACGAGCCGCAACATCGGTTGCCACTAACACTGAGGCACTCTTGTTTGCAAAACGAACCAACGTTTGATCGCGTTCGCGCTGCTCAAGATCACCATGCAATGCAATTGAGCTGAAGCCGTAATGCTCTAGATCATCAGAAACTTCCTGTACTTCACGTTTGGTATTACAGAATACCACGGTTGATTCAGGGCGGTGTTGTGACAGCAACAAACGCAGCGCGGTCATTCGGTCTTCATCCGAATCAACTTTATAGAAATGCTGATCAATGCTGCTGTTATCGTGAGTCGATTCTACTTTCACCATTACTGGCTTATGCATAATACGGCTAGCAACTGATTCGATCTGCTTAGGGAATGTCGCACTAAATAGTAACGTTTGACGATCCGCAGGAGCGGCATCAGTGATCGCATCAAGTGCATCTTGGAAACCCATTTCCAACATGCGGTCTGCTTCATCAAGAACGAGTACGTTCAAATCATCAAGCGACAAGAAGCCTTTACGTAAATGCTCTTCAACACGCCCCGGTGTACCCACAATAATGTGCGCACCGTGTTCTAACGAGCCAATTTGCGGACCAAACGGTACACCACCGCACAACGTTAGTACTTTAATGTTGTGGATTGCACGAGCAAGCTTACGGATTTCTTTGGCAACTTGATCAGCCAACTCACGCGTTGGACACAAGACTAACGTTTGAATGCGAAAACGCTTAACGTTGAGGTGATCAAGCAGACCCAAACCGAAGGCAGCTGTTTTACCAGAACCTGTTTTACCTTGTGCAATCACATCTTTACCCGCAAGAATGTGCGGCAGGCTTTGCGCCTGAATTGGGGTCATTTCGTCATAACCCAATGTTGATAAGTTGCTTAGAAGACCAGGCTTCAGGTTTAAGTTTGAAAAAGCATTTTTGCTCACGGGCAGTATCCTATCATCCCCTGCGTGCCAACATACGACGGCCACAGGCTAAAAAAACAAAGTCGGTAACATAGTGACACTGTTCATCGAAATACAGCACCTATCACCTCAAGGGCAGCGACACTAACAGCCTTCAGCCTAAAAAGATAGCAATAATCGATACAGAACAAACTGAGTTAATCGGCGGGGTAAATGACACCAAGCGAGGCTGGTTTAGACGCACCCGTCACTTCAGGAATATTGCTCGGTAAGTTATGAATACGTTGATGGGCAAGCCAAGCAAATGCCATAGCTTCCATGTAGTCTGGATCGCCCCCCTCATCGCGTGTATTACCCACCCGCCAATCCGGCAGTAGGCTCGCCAATCGCGACATCAATAAAGGATTACATGCCCCTCCACCACACACCAATAACTGAGGCGTAGTTCCCACGGCAAAACGTAAAACGTCAGTGGCAATAGTCACTGCCGTGAATTCCAATAAGGTGGCTTGTACATTTTCCGGCGACAGCGGCTGCGAAAGCAGTGATAGTTGAGTTTGCAGCCAAGGAAGATTGTAATGCTCTCGCCCTGTACTTTTTGGATAAGATTGCGCGAGGTAAGGATCTTTTAATAGTTGCCCTAGCAACTCGCGATTGACCGTGCCTCGCTGAGCAAAGGCAGCATCTTTATCAAATTTCTCACCAAGGTGCTGACTGACCCAAGCATCCATCAGCATATTCCCAGGCCCAGTATCAAAGCCCAACACTGTTGAGTTAGGTCGGAGTACCGAAATATTGGCGATACCACCAATATTCAAAACCACGGTCGATGAATCTTGCTGTGAGAATAAGTTTCGATGAAAAGCAGGCACCAAGGGTGCCCCTTGCCCACCAAGTGCCATGTCTTTACGGCGAAAATCTGCGACTGTTGTAATGCCGGTTTTAGCCGCAATGATATTGGCATCCCCAAGCTGGAGCGTAAACGGGGTATCACCTTCAGGCTGGTGAAAGACCGTTTGACCATGGTTGCCGATCGCCGTCACCTTCTCAGGGACAATATTTTCACGCTCTAAAAGCTGATGAATTGCGTCAGCAAACAAGTGGCCAAGAAGATGGTCAAGCCTCCCGATTTGCTTTAATGATGTTGCTTGCCCTAAGCAAACACTCAACAATTCATCTTTTAAGCTATCTGGCATCGGGTAGCAATCACTCGCAATAAGAGATACCCGTTGATCTCTCATCTCCACTAACACTGTATCAACCCCATCAAGGCTGGTCCCCGACATCACGCCAATATAAAGAGCTGGTTCCATTTTGCTATATCCTTCTATATTGGTTGATAGCAGTGCTATTAACAGTATTACAATTTGGAGGTATCACCACTGCTCATCGTTTCAGCTACCAGTTCATTACTCGCTGTTTCCATCGGTCGCACCGAATGAGGAGACTGAGTTAACTGTACTTGCATCGACACAACGTTGTTGACCATTTCTAGTAATGAAGCCCACTGAACTGTTTTCTCTTTATCAAACAGAGAATCAAAATTGTCCGGCGTCCATTCGACAAATGGACGAGGATTAAGCGCTCGACCAAGAAAACGAATTTCATAATGAAGATGTGGGCCAGTCGATAGTCCAGTATTGCCAGTCCAGCCAATTAAGTCACCCTTACGGACAAACTTGCCGCGCTTAACATTAAACTTACTCATATGTGAGTAAGTACTGGCAAAGCCCATGGCATGGCTCAGTTTTAAAAAGTTGCCCGACCCTTTATTGCTCGGTCTAATAACTTCTATCACACCATCGGCAGGGGCGTAGATCTCCGTGCCAGTATTGGCAGCAAAATCAAGCCCAAGGTGGCGTTTACGTACCCCCGTAACTGGGTGAATACGCGTTCCAAACTGCGATGACATCCGAATGTTCGGCGTCGGATTGCCATTAGGGATCATACGAAACAAGGTGCCACGAACAGCAGAGCTAATTGCAGCACTGTCTACCCGTTGTTCTAATGAAATATCATCACTGCCTTCCGATGTTTGTAACCCTAAGATAGTTTCAACATCGTCTACCCGCTGCGTTAACACAGAAAGCTCTGCTTTTTTAAAGTTAAGCTCTTCAATCAGTGCTTGCTTGGCTTCATTTTCCGCAGTTAGGGATTCACTTAATTGCTCAGCTTGTACATTCAGCAAGCTAAGTTTCTGCGAAGAAAACAGGTTGTCTTGATAAAGGGTATAAACACTAAAACTACCCGCTCCGATCATGGCTAACAAAGAGCCAGTCACCAAAGCGGCGTAACGTTTTTTTAGGCGGCTTATAACATAATGAGAAGAGCCTCGGCGATCTGACACCGAGATACAAATATTGTCTGACATGGATTTTCCGACGACTACTCGTTTAAATGTTTTTGTAAATCAGCAAGCTGTTCTAGCTCTCGATGTAATAGTTCGTCAGTTCCAACGTTCAGTTCGACCAGACGTCGGAGGTATCCGACACTTTCAATATCAATGTGATAAATATGCATACGTAAATAGTGCGCGTCGTAGTGGATCAGTTGCGTTTCCATCGTCAACTCTATATCACTCTCATGCAGGTAAAAGCTGACGAAATAATGATCATCGGCGCTTACTTCCCACCCTTCAGGACGAGTTAATAAGATACCCTGCAATGATAAATCCCGGACCTCAGCCTGCCACTCGTCACCAGAGTGCTTCAGCGATGCCGGTGTTTGATAAAGAATGCGACTAAAATGACGACGTTCCACCATAAACACTTCATTTTTTGTTGTTCTTTTATTGAGCTAAGTATAAAGAAATTGAGATATTTCTCCATCTTTTTACATCCAACTTACAGACAGATTTAATAATTTATGATCTATAGCAGAAAGGATGCATTAGTCGAGTGAATGCATAACATAAAAAAACCGCCAACTGATAATCAGCTGGCGGTACTAAAGTAAGCATAACAAGTGTTACCTAACGTAGAATCAAGTAATACAAATCAGCCTTCAAATTTAGTCGTGAAGAAAACGGGAAATCGTTTGATAAACCTGATCACAGTGCTCTTTTACCAAGTCTTCCATATTCAAAAAAGTATGGATCATATCTGGGAAATGCATATATTCGATGGGGACACCTGCGGCCTTTGCCTTTTCACAATAACTGATGCCTTCATCGCGTAACGGACAAAACTCAGCCGTAAACAATAAGGTTTCCGGTAGTGCTGAGGTAAAACGACCATATAATGGTGAAGCCAGTCGACGATTTTCATTATGTTGGAAATAATTATCAAAATACCACGCTATTTTTCCTTTCTGGAGCAAATAGCCTGTGGCATTTTGCTCCATTGAACCTGAGTCCATGGTGTAATCAAGGCTCGGATAAATCATTACCTGCTTGGTGATATCCACCGTTTCATCAAATTGCGCCCGCCCACTGACAGTCGCCACAAGCGCCCCGCCACCGGAATCACCGGCAATGACCAGCCTACGGAGATAGTTTAGTTGACGGCTATCTAATGTTGACCAAATGTTTTGCACCACGGCGTAAGCATCATTCACACCTGCCGGATATGCGCATTCAGGCGCAAGTCGATAGTCAACGGCCACGATTATATGCTGGGTCGCATTGGCCAATTTACGGCAAATAGGGTCATACACTGTGACACTTCCTGCCATGTGGCCGCCACCGTGATAATAAACCAGCACTGGCAAGGCCTGCTCTGGACTCGGGTGGTAGATCCGCACAGGTACGTTGTATTCGTCATTAAGAACCAAATCATCCTGTACCCACGCAACGGCAGGAATATCGGTCACCAGCCCCTTCGTTAGATTAGCCAATCCTTCACGAGCATTAGTTGCCGTCGGCTTAAAACCATTCTCGACTAATATTGCGACTTGCTGGTTGAAGTTTTCAAGCCACGGTTGTAATTGTTGACTTACCTGACGCATAGCGTGCTCCTTATGCTTTACTGGCTACGGCGTTCGTTAATACAGGCTTTTTTCCAGTCTCAGGTAGGAAGAAGCTCGCAAGGAAGAATGTTGATGAACAAACCACGGCGAAGGTAGCAGAAAGCGCAATATTACCCGTGGTATCAGCGATAACACCCGCAATGTACATCAGACCAGTTTCTATCATATAAGATATCGACCAGAACATCCCAAAGACAACAGTGATCCGAGCTGGCGTCATGTTCGGCAACTCTTGAGGCAAGGTGATCAACGCAGTCATAGGAACAAACATAAAGAAACCAGCCATAAATGCAGCGCCATACGCAACTGGCGCACTGGATGTCGTGATCATCAGGGCTGCAAATAACGTCATTGCTAAGCCACAGTAGCGGATCACCGGGATACGCATTGGATAACGCTTCGCGATCATGATCCCTGCAATAGTACCAACCATACCGGCACCAATCATGATTGATGATAGGTACTTGGCTTCAGCGGCAAAGCTCGGTACCAACGGGAACAAAGCAAAAACTGAAATATAGCAAAACAACAAACCAGAATAGGCAATCGGTAACCACAAATTCACTGGCTCTTTAAATCCATCCTTCAGCGTATACGCCGCTTGTTCGTTGCCGTTACCAGTTGATAGAGAAAAGTCATCACTGATCAGCCACCAAACTACCAACACCGCGAGGCTTGCCATCGAGATCGCTAGAATCACATTCTGCCATGTCGCGAGCGTAGAGAGTAATGTCCCAGTTAACAAAATAGCCAGCAAGTTACCCATATTAAAAGCGGCTGCATTAATGCCATTTATCATTGGACGCTCCTCGGCAGAGAAGTATTTGATCACAATTGGATTGAAGTACACAATCGCAAATGCTCCACCAAACCCCATCACCAAACGAGAAAATACATACAGTGGATAATTAGAAGCAAATGCCCCCACAGCACCTGCAACTATTAATAATGATGCCATGGCAAAGGCTTTTTTCGGCCCCATTTTAACCAACAACCATGCCGCGGATAAGTTACCGATGATCTTCGCGATGGTGATCGCATTTGTCATCCATGTCGCTGCAGCCATACCCTCAATACTATAATACGCCATGATGTCTTTGGTCATCATTGAACCGGCAACCCATGACATAGCAAACAATGCATAAGTCATGAATATGATAAATTCAATCCCGTGTTTTTTATTCATAAAAAGTGCCTTTTAAGGTCATTATCATTAATATCTTCAGCCTTAATCATACCGAAATTAACTGACCCGATTATCCTGATTTCGCAATAATGAATCATGTGAAGCCAACCACAAACCCAAATAAGATTATGATTAATAAAACAAAAACACCAAACACAAAAAAGCCCTGCAGCATGACAGGGCTCAATAACACGCAGTCTATTGAATTTATGGTACTAACTTAATCAATTCATCAAGGCTAATATCCGCTTGGTAGTCAACCTCGTCCAAACAGAAGCCATTCAGCTGCATAAAGTCTGTCTTATAGCCTGAGTAGTCCCCCATCGTAGTAAAATTTTCTGGGGTAATTTTCGCCATCAACTCGCTCACCTGTTGCTGAATATCATCGTCCAATTCCCAGTCATCTACCCTAATCAAACGGCTGTCATCTACCAGTACTGATTTCCCTTCACCATAGAGGCGCTGTGAAAAAAGTCGCTGCATCTGTTCAATGCATCCCTCATGCACCCCTTTGTCTTTCATTACTTTAAACAAGGCTAAAATATAGGGAGAAAAAGCTGGAATAAAGACGCTGGCTTTGGTAACCAGTGCTTTACACACCGAGACATAAGCCTCGCCACCAAGCGCGGACATTTTGTTATTGAGCAGATCAGCCGTGGCATGTAAATGCGCCTTTGCCCTGCCGAGCGTCCCTTGATGATAAATAGGGTATGTGGCTTTTGGACCGACATACGAATAGGCTACCGTTTTACACCCCGTCGCCAAGACACCAGCTTCAGACAAGATCTCAATCCAGCTTAACCAGTCTTCCCCACCCATCACTTTTTCAGTGGCTTCAATCTCGGCTTCTGTCGCCGTACCAATCGTCATTTGCTCCATGGTATCGGTTTCAATGTTTATCGTAGGCCCTGTTACCGGTTCACCAATGGTTTTAATTGATGATCGCCATAGCTCTCCTGTTTCGGGGTTCGGACGTATTCCCGTCGCCAAGCTGTACACCACGAGATCTAACTGTCCACCAAATTCAGCTTTAATGTAGTCGATCACCTGCTGACGCATCTGTGGTGAAAAAGCATCACCAACAAAATTCTTACCAATCAAGCCTGCTTTTTCTGCTTCATCCCGAAAAAAGATATTGTTATACCAGCCAGCAGTACCGACACCTTTTTCACTCGGTCCACGCTCGAAAGAGACTCCAATAGTATCAGCTTTCGCCCCCCCAAAAGCCAAAGAGATGCGTGATGCCAAACCGAAGCCCGACGAAGCGCCTAATACCAGTACTTTCTTCGGGCCGTCGGTAACAGGCTCGGCTTCGCGTACATAGTTAATCTGGTTTCGGATAGCTTGCTGACAGCCGAATGGATGGGCAGAGCGTGCAACAACCCCTTTTACAACTGGTTCAATAATCATGGGTAATTCCTAATCTTTGCTTAATGTACTTTTGGGGGCATTACTGTAGCAACGCCTTGGATCACGACTTTGTCATGCTGGTTGATACTGCGCGTATGCAACTTAACGATATTTTTATCCGCATTTATTTCAGCCACTTCAACTTCAGCACGAATGGTATCGCCAATATATACGGGAGCGGTAAAGCGTAATTCTTGGCCCAGGTATATAGTTCCTGGCCCAGGTAGCTGCATCCCCAATACGGCTGACGTCAGCCCTGACACTAAAATCCCATGGGCAACACGGTTACCAAAGACACTTTTCTGCCCCGCCAGTTCGCTGACATGAACAGGATTTATATCACCACTGATACCGCAAAACATCTGAATATCAGATTCACTGATAGTTTTTTCAAAATATGCCCGCTGACCTATCTCGAGCTGATTGATGGTGTAACTCATGATTCAATCCCTTCTCTAAAATAACTTTGCTATAACCCTCTTGCATAGCGAAGCTATCTCATATCGAATGCCCACCTTGTTAAATAAAATGCACAAGGTGGGCGTTTTTTACGCTGCGTAATCAGATGCCACTGGCGATAAGTGCAAGGGCTCAATCACCAATCCCATTGGCTCATCACGGAAAATACGCGCATCCATTAATTTCAAACTTGCACTTACCACAGGGGTAAATTCCATTTGCGCCAAAACATCACGTTCCAGATCGATTCCAGGTGCAATCTCAATCAATTCAAGTCCTCCATCAACTAAACGAAATACAGCTCGCTCCGTGATATACAGCACTTCTTTATTATTTTTCCGAGCTATTTCTGCAGAAAATGTTACTTGCTGAACTTGGTTGATTAGCTTCTTAATATGACCATCTTTCACTATTGTTAGCAGGCCATTACCCGTCTCGATTTGGAGCTTTCCGGCAGTAAAAGTGCCACAGAAGAATACCTGCTTGGCATTTTGGGTAATGTTAATGAAACCACCGCATCCGGCAATTTTAGGTCCGAATTTAGAGACATTGAGATCGCCATTTTGGTCGCACTCGGCAAGCCCAAGAAAAGCTTGGTCAATGCCACCACCATCATAAAAGTCGAACATTTGATCTTGCGTTATAACCGCTTCAGGAAAAGCCGATGCCCCAAAGCTCAAACCACCAGCGGGGGTACCGCCAATCGCCCCAGGCTCAACCGTGGCAATCATCTGGTCGGTGATCCCCTCTTCATCCGTTACCGCTGCAATGACCTCGGGTACACCAATACCATAATTGAGGATAGCCCCCTGCTTTAGCTCCATGGCAGCACGGCGCGCAATGATTTTTTTAGCGTCAAGCTTACGGGGCTGAGAGACATGGTTGGCTACAGTTCCTCGCCCACAATAGGCTGGGTTCATCGGCTCAGCGAAAGTCTGCATATGACTCTCATCATCTGCTACAACGATGGCATTGACAAAAATACCGGGGATCCGCACTTGCTGCGGATCTAATTCACCAACTTTAACCACCTTTTTGACCTGAACAATGACAGTCCCACCCATGTTAGTCACCAGTTGGGCTGCTGCTAGATTCTCAAGAAACAAGCACTCATCTTCCATGGTAATGTTGCCATTCTCATCGGCAGTAGTGCCTCGAAGCAGTGCGACATTGGCATCAATCCGTTTATAAAACAGGTATTCTTTTTCCTCAATTGTCATCAGCGACACACGATTCTCTTGAGTGACAGAGTTAATTTTCCCGCCACCAGCACGAGGATCGATAAATGTACCCAAGCCAACGTGTGATAAAGTGCCGGGCTTGCCTGCCGCAGAATCTCTTAGTAACTGAGCAATCACACCTTGCGGGAAGTTATAACCCGTGATCTGATTATCATTCGCCAACTTCTGCAATCGTGGAATAAGCCCCCAATGGCCTCCACATGCCATGCTGACCATGCCAGGGTGTGCAAGGTGATTGGTGGCTCGGCCAACGCCATCCCCCTGACCTGCGGTAAAGTAAAGCTCTAAGTTTCGAGGGTGCCCTGTCGCTAAGAAGCACTCTCCAACAGCTTGTTCAATTGCCTCAGGTACAACAGCACCAATAAAGCCACCTAAAATAACTTTGTCCCCATCGCTAATCAGCGATGCCGCTTGCTGGGCAGATAGCACTTTAGCCTTCATCACGCTTTCCTTCAGAATCAAAAAATATGGAGGTCAATATCACGATGCAGACGAGATTGACGATGGAGACAAGTCTATGACGTCATGATTAATGAAAAAATAGGCAAAATGCGGAAAGATAATTGCATTTATGGGCTAATAAACTTCATTGTTTTCAGGCATAAAAAAGGCAAGCCAAATCAGCTTGCCTCAAAAAAGTGAAATTAAATGACTACGAGCCTTCTTCCTCGCTAATTTCCCTTACTCGCCTTATTAGGTAGTCCTTGAAGTTCACACAACGCACTGGCATCTGTTTGCGCGGCCTAAAGTAAAGGCTAAATTCGAATTGGCTATTAATATAATCTTCAAGCAGAGGAACCAATGCCCCGCTTTCCAATTCATTTTTAATTAACCTAATAGGTAAATAGCCAATGCCTCCACCATTAAGCGCGACCGTCTTAATAAACTGGCTATCCTCGACTTCAACCGTCTGGGCGATATCTACTGTAGTAAATTCACCGTCACGCTCGAACACCCACTTATTGCCACCAACCAACGTCGAGGCGTAGAGGCAATTGTGTTTTCTTAAGTCTTCTGGCTGCTCTGGCTTGGTGTATTTTTCAATATAGCTAGGGGCACAACACGCTTTAAGCGGGTAACGCAGCAAAGAACGCTTCACCAACAAACTGTCTTTTTCTTGAAACCCTTGATATACCGCACTCGCTCGAATGGCAAAATCAATTTCATCGATATGATCCATGTCGAAGGCCGTTTCAATGACCCGAAAAGTCACATGCGGGTGGTCCTGTAAATATTCACCCACGATACGGCTTAGAAAGTCCTTCGCAAATAACGGGGTACTGGCGATACGGATAATCCCCCGATCATCATTCCCCAAGTTTTGGATTTCAGTAAAGATGTCGTCAATTTCACTGTTTACATGCGTAAAGCGCTCATACAGGCGTAGCCCAGCTTGAGTGGGTACAACCTTGCGGGTTGATCGTTTCAGTAAGCTGACCCCCATATTCTCTTCCAGCTCAATGATCCAGCGACTGCCAGCAGACGCTGAAATACCATACTGCCGGGCGGCAACACTGAACGATCCTGTGCGGACGACATGAAGAAAGTAGACTATTTTATCGAGCATAAATGCACCACGATTATTGCAAATATAGGGCAATAGGATTTATAAACCGAATGTACTCAAATAGCGACAAGCTTAAAGCAAAAGTACTATAGCTGGTCACATAAAACCCTAAATCACCTATGGTTACAGCCCCTAGGCTCATACTCACCTATTTGAGTACACACTTACTCATTATTTCTCTCGCAAATCTGTATGAAAGACTATCCCATGTATGCAATTTTGTTTTGCGTCGGTATCTGTAAACATTCTGCTAAGCCATGCATAGAATAGCCTCAATCCAAAGCAAGTATCGCCAGCGTATGTATCCGGTGTTTATTAACTTGCTTACACTCTCTATAAGGTGACAGAAGTATGCTTACCAATAAAATCTGTATCGTAACCGGTGGCGCACAAGGGATTGGCCGTTGCATCGTTGAAACATTCGCTCGTCAGGGTGCTGCCATGGTTTATGCCTGTGATATGAATCTTCAAGTTATGGAAGATCTCGAGCTCAGTTATGACAATGTCCAAGCCAAACAGCTGAACGTTTGTGATCGCCAAGCAATCAGTGCACTGATTGAAGAGCTTAAAGCAAAGCATGGCAAGATTGATGTACTGGTAAACAACGCAGGGATCACCCGTGACAATCTACTCGACCGTATGAGTGAAGACGACTGGGATATGGTACTGAATGTCAACCTTAAGGGCGTATTCAACATGACTCAAGCCATCGCCCCTATCATGATTGATAATGGCGCTGGCTCAATTATTACCATGTCTTCTGTGGTTGGTACCGATGGAAATATTGGTCAAAGTAACTACGGCGCAACCAAAGGTGGTGTCATTGCGATGACCAAAGGCTGGGCAAAAGAGTTCTCTCGAAAAGGCGCACAAGTGCGTGCCAATTGCGTGGCGCCGGGCTTTATCGAAACCCCAATGACTATTGAGCTACCAGAAAAAGTATTGGATTACATGAAAACTAAAACCCCGTTAGGCCGTATGGGTAAACCACAAGACATTGCAAACGGGGTGCTCTTCTTAGCCAGTGACAATGCCAGCTTTATTACCGGACAAACGCTGAAAGTCGACGGTGGCTTGGTTATTTAAGGGGAGCATGATGAACAAAGTTTATATTGTTGGTTCTAAACGTACCGCACTGGGCAGCTTTGGTGGCAGCCTCTCTTTAACCCCCGCTTTTGAGCTAGGCGGCCACGCCATACGTGCAGCTCTCAGCCAAGCTAAAGTCGCACCAGATTTGGTCGATGAGGTCATCGTTGGCAATGTACTCAGTGCAGGACAAGGTATGGGGCCAGGCCGTCAGGCGGCAAAATTTGCTGATATCCCTGAAAGTGTGCCTGCTTTTACACTCAATATGATCTGCGGCAGTGGCATGAAAACCGTCATTGAGGCCGCAACCAAAATTAAGGCCGGTGATGCAGAGATTGTTGTTGCGGCAGGCATGGAAAATATGTCCAGCGCTCCGTATTTGGTTAGTGGCCAGAACCGTTTCGGTAGCAAAATGGGCAACCAACAGCTAGTTGATACCATGGTACACGATGGTCTAACCGATGCGTTTAATCAGTACCACATGGGGATCACGGCTGAAAATATTGCGGATAAGTATAGCATTAGCCGTGAACAACAAGATGCATTCGCCTTACGTAGCCAGCAACGCGCAAACCATGCTGTTGAAAGCGGTCGCTTTGACGATGAGATCGTTGCCGTCGAAATTAAGCAGCGCCGAAAAGCCGTGGCCTTTGCCCGTGACGAATACCCACGCAGCGATACAACCATTGAAAGCCTAGCCAAACTACGTCCAGCGTTCAAGAAAGAAGGGAGCGTAACAGCAGGTAATGCCTCAGGCATCAACGATGGCGGTGTCGCATTTGTTGTCGCTTCGGCTAAGGCAGTTGAAAAATACAACTTGGAACCACTCGCAGAAATTATTAGTTACGGCCAAGGCGGGTTAGATCCTGCCTATATGGGCCTAGGACCAGTACCAGCGATCAAGCATGCACTGTCACGCTCAGGAATGTCACTCACAGATATCGACCTGCTTGAACTTAACGAAGCATTTGCTGCTCAAGCCCTCGGCGTGATGCACGGGTTATGTGATGATCACGGGGTCGCTATGGATTGGTTTGACAACAAAACCAACGTCAACGGCGGTGCAATTGCCCTTGGCCATCCGCTAGGTGCTTCTGGTGGTCGTGTACTGGCTTCATTGCTCTATGAAATGAAGAAAAAACAATCGACCTATGGGCTTGCCTCTTTATGTATTGGTGGTGGAATGGGTACAGCAATTATCATTAAACGCCTTTAGGCAGCTAACGGATTATCATAAAAAGGCTCACTATGAGCCTTTTTAATTTCATATAACCTTAACCCAGCGATTAATAGTACCCACAAAGCCAATTAACCATTATTAAATGGATAATTTACTTTCATGCGCCAGCAACCAGACCTTCATATCTAACCCTCCAGCATACCCCGTTAACTTGCCAGAGCTGCCAATCACACGATGACAAGGGACGATTATAGGAATGGGATTTTTACCATTTGCAGCACCGACCGCACGTACTGCCTTTGGGTTACCAATCAAATTTGCAATGTCACCATACGAGCACGTTTCACCATAACCAACACTATTAAGTGCTTGCCATACCGTGCGTTGGAAGTCTGTCCCCTGCATATTTAGTGGCACATCGAATCCTGTTCGTTCACCAGCAAAGTATTCAGCTAACTGGTCGCAACAACGCTTTGTCATCGTATTCGGAGATTGTGGTTGATGCGGCTGTGCATCAAATTCAATCATGCTAACGCTCTTGTCGTCAGCAATGATATTTAACCAGCCAATAGGGCTATTAATAAGTTGGTTGTTCATGACAAAGTATTCCATAAATAAAGAGTTAAATAGCTTCGCCAAGGCGCAGCTAAATCAGCATCGCAAGGGGTATTCACCAGGGCTTTTTTAACGCCGAGATCACCATCGAGGAAAATATCAGGATCACTGAACCCTCGCATCCGCATATAGTTCACCGTCCACGGTCCAATGCCCAGTAGTGCCAATAACGCTTTGCTGTCGCTCAGTGACTGATCCACAGCATAATCTGAGAAAAGACGGATTGTCTCACGTCGACGTTGCGGCATACCAAGACTATCGAGATCAAGTTGATTAACTTGTGATGGTTGCGGAAAGTACAAATGCTGGTCTGTATTTTCAGGGTTCATTGCGACTAACTTAGAGACTAAATTTTTCGCGGCAGTCACCGATACCTGCTGACCAAGTATGGCTCTAATACCAGCTTCAAATGGGCTCCATATGCCCGGTAACCGTAACCCCTCGATAGCAAGTTGCTGATGCCCCGTAGCTTGAGCGATCCCATGTTCAATGAGTTGGATATTTACATCAAGATCTAAACAGCGACGAATATTAGCGATGACTTTCGGCAGCATAGAAAGATCTGACAGCTGTATATCGACCTTAAACTGTGACTTTTCCGGCAAGTGATAAGCTGTAAACCAGCCAGAGCTATGTTCATGGCTAAATGTACGCCCATAAAAATCGTCACCGATCCATTCCAACCCTTCAATTAAACGGGCTGCAAAAAAGCGGTGGATATATTCCCAGCTATAAGGAGGACGATAAGACAAACTGATGGTGATAGCTTTGCCCTGAGTAACACCACCAGCAGTCTGCTTTCGCAATTGAGAAGGAGAAAGAGAAAACTGCTTTTTAAAACAATCATTAAAACGGCGAATACTGTTAAAACCACAAGCTAAAGCAATATCAGTAATGGGTAAACGCGTTTCATGCAGTAGCTTTTTCGCCAACAAACATTGGCTATACAAACCGTATGCTTTAGGCGACAGCCCAACTTCATCACTGAATAACCGACGTAAATAACGATCTGTTATACCAAGTCGATTAGCGAGATCCGTTAATGTGCCATCAGCCAAGGCACCTTGATCGATTAATTTCATAGCGCGTGTTAGCGTCGTGCTTTTCCCCTGCCATGCTGGCGAACCGGGAGCACTATCAGGACGGCAACGTAAACAAGGTCGATAACCCGCTTTGGCTGCAGCAAACGCCGAATCAAAATATTCGACATTCTTTTCATGGGGAGCAGGTGCAGGACAAATCGAACGGCAATAGATACCGGTTGTTTTAACTGCAGTAAAAAACAACCCATCATAACGGTGATCTCGGGCTAACCGAGCTTGCTGGCATTGGGTTGAGGTCATCATAGCGAAAGTCTCGATTGCATAAAGGTAATACAGATAAGTGTATCGCCTTCATCAATCAATACTAGCCATAAACGGCACTCAATTACTTCAGTTTTACAGCTAAGAGATTAGCCAATGCTGTGACCACAATACCGAACTAAAAAGCAATTAGATTTTTCTGATTAAGAAGAGGAGTTTATGTCAGCTATTGCTCAGCTAAAGCATTCATTTATTATTCATTATCTTGCTAGAAGTGCAGTTTAGAGGAGTAATATATTGCCAAATATCGCAATTAACTCAATATTTATAAGTATTATAACGGAATGGAGAAATTACCAATAATTTCATTATCACCATTAACAATTCGACCTTCGCATGTTTTTTCACAGTACGAGAAGTTTACATTATGGCTGTCGACATGGCCTTTTATTAAAACCTGGCGTAATAGTACATCGCTGTTTAATTGATGAATTAACGCATTCCAAGAAACGTTACCTTTAAATATATTAAAATTTACTCTCATTTATTTACCTCACTGTGTGTTGTATTATTTCCTTGGCTGCGTTGTTGAAACCAAAAGCGTTTTCGACCGATTGAACGAGACATAAGTATCCTTAGTTTTATGATCAGAATGATAAAATGCAATAAGTCCAAACTTAAAGATAAGTTTTATCCACTGATGTGCAATATTGATGTGTATTTTATTGATGTGTATTTTATTGATGAAAATGTAACGAAGTAAATATGAGGTATATAGACAGGTATACGGGGTAATACTCTGAAATTTTTATACTTTTTAGTTACAGCATTGACCGTTTAACATTTTAAAGCGGGCGTAAAAGATACGAATATCTCTTACGCCAACTTACGAAATTATAGCGCTACTACGTTAGCAGCTTGCAGGCCTTTTTGACCTTGCTCAACTTCGAAGCTTACTTTCTGGCCTTCAGCTAGAGTTTTGAAGCCTTCTGAAGCGATAGCACGGAAGTGAACGAATACGTCAGCACCGCCGTTGTCTTGAGTAATGAAACCAAAACCTTTCTCTTCGTTAAACCATTTTACTAGACCAGTAGTTGCATTAGACATGTGATGTCCCTTATGTTTTTGAATTTATAATTTTATCGCGAATTTGCGATACGCTGAGAGCATGAATTATTGAATGCTAAAATGAAGCTAAGAGAAACACTAAGGAGAACGACACTAACGAAGAAATTCTGAGGTTTTACTTTTACTTGATATTTCATTAATAACTCTGTCAACAGAGCAAGGCAGATACTACCTCAATACCATTCGTTGTAAAGCTTTATTTCAAATAAAACGTCAAAATCACCACCTCTATCTCATAAAAAAGCATATCGCAGCGATAGATAACGTTGGATAGGTAACGTTGAATTCTGGGCTGACTCTGATAGGCATAGAAGTGTCCTAATACCGCCTAATGATTTGCTGTAAACAATTAGGACACGCTATGGTTGTTAGTATCGCTTATGGGCTGCAACGCCATGTTCAGCACTCAATTATTTAAGCTTCACTGCCGTGCCATAAACTAAAATCTCGCTCGCACCCTGCATGATGGCCGATGTGGTAAAACGAACATTAACGATGGCATCAGCCCCGATAGATTCCGCTTCTGTAATCGCACGGTGTAATGCTTCGTTACGGGCTTCAGTCAGCATTTCAGTATAACCTTTAATTTCACCACCAAAAATGGTTTTGAAGCTCGCCATAATATCGCGACCTACGTGCTTTGATTGCACAACATTACCAGTAACGGTGCCTAGAGTTTCCGTAATTTCCCTACCGGGTATATCAGGTGTTGTGACGTATAACATGGTGGTTTCCTCAGTGAAATATATTCAAATACTGCTAAACATTTCGACCAATTACAATAGTATAGGTTCATTCAAAATTAAAAAAGCCAGTGGCCGTAGACCACTGACTTTTAAAACTCATCATAATAGTTTCAAATAGTCTCCCAAGACGGGATTCAAACTTGTTAGCTGATTAATTAAATGAGTATTTGTAAACGCTGTAACCCGTGTTATCCCCAACACTGCCGGTTTCACTAGTATGATCAACATTTTCTAGTGTTTCTGCATAAGCTTTACCACGCGGATCAGATAAGAACTTCGCAGAGATGCCAGCAGGACCTGTCAGCTTGTAGTTATTAGCATTTTCAAATTGAATCAGAGGCACTTCCTCTTCATGTTCTGCAGCAAGCTCTCGCAAGTATTGATCGACAATCTCACGATTAGAAAATGCAGCATCTTCCAAAACAAGTTCAGCATTATCTACACCAGGAATCCAAGTGTTTGTGGCGCGGTAGTTATTGGTCACAACATAGAAGACTTGGTCGTCATCCATATCAACACCGCCGTAGGTGAAATCAGTGATACGGCGAACGTCGTTTGGAACTAACTCACCATCGTCGTTGTAAATCAGCTCACCAGCGTCATCTACGCTATAACGTGGTTCTTTACCAACGTCGATAGTGTAGCTCATCTCAATCTGTTCACCTTCTGCATCCCAACCACCATAGAAAGCATCGAAGTTATAGCTGCGGAACATTTGGAACAAAAGGTCATCACCGTCTTTGGTAACAGTACGGTATTGCTGAGAAGCGATTGTTTCTAACCATTCTTTCATATCGCCAGCAGTTAGCTTAAGAACAGCAGGAGTATTATTATCAAAGTTATAAAGATCAGCGACACTCGCGTTAGTTAAGAAGTCACCATCAATGTTGGTGTAATCGTCACTACCGTTACGGCCACCTTTAAAGGGTGCAGAAACAGAAACGAGGATTGCCCCCTCTTCTATTTCTAAAGATCCACTCTCAACTTGCTTAACGCCCCAGTTAAATTGCGCTTCATTTACTATTTGAATTGACAAGTCAGGTTCAACTGCAGAGAAGAAGCTATTGATCGGTTGGTCGATAGCAACAATGGCTTCACTCATAAAGTCGACAGTACTGTTATGATCATCTTGTACTGCTGCAATGATGTCTTCTGCAACGGAATCTGGGTTTTCAGGTAAGCCACGCAGTTCGGCAGTACTTTGTGGGTAATTGACGGCCCAGCTTTCCCCACCATCTTCAGTCTGAAGAACGAGATCAATCACACCGACGTTATCACCTAAAGAGCCTGGCATCACCGCTGGTTTGCCGAAGATCTTACCTTTAGGGCCATTTACGCCCTCCATACCATCATAGGTACCAGCTTCGGTTGGGAAGTTATTGTGGTCGTGTCCAAACATAACCGCATCAATACCGTCAATTTGTGCCAGTTCCCATGTAGCATTATCTTGGAATGGCGTTGCATTGTCGCTATTCGTTAGGCCACTGTGAGGTACGGCAACAATGATATCAGCACCATCTTCTATCATTTTTGGAACGTAGTACTCAGCGGTCGTTTTTATATCAGAAACGAGAACTTCACACTCAAGGTGAGTTTTATCCCAGCCCATAATCCCTGGTGGTGTAAAGCCGATCACACCTACTTTAACGGTGTAAGATTCACCATTTCTTGCTTTAAATGTACGGTCGAGAATTTCGTATGGCGCGACGGTGTCGAATGCTGACTCAGCAAAGTCATAAAAATCTTTATATTCAAGACGTGGTGAACAGCTATTTTCAAATGTCCCGTAAGCACCAGCAAGCGATTCATCGTATTTCCAAACATTTGATACAACGTAAGGGAAATTAGCACCGTCGATCGAGTGCTCCATGAACTCAATACCGTAGTTAAATTCATGGTTACCAATATTAGCGGCATCATAATCTAAAAGGTTCATCGCCTTGTAAACAGGGTGACGTCCTTTTTGATCAAAATAATCAAGCCCAAGGTTGGCAACATAATCGGCCATTGGGCTACCTTGAATAAGGTCACCGTTATCAAACAGCATACTGTTTTCAACTTCACCACGAGCATCCCGAATAATAACGGCTGCTCGGGCTAAGCTGAGGTTACTATTTGCTTTATTTTCGAAATAGTTGAATGGCATCATGGTGCCATGTAGATCTGTTGTTTCCATTAAGCGTAAGTCTAGTGTTACGTCCATATCTTTTACGGTGTGGTCATTTGAGCTGCTATTGCAGCCAACTAAACCGGCAATCACACTTGCCAATGCTGCATCTTTAAACTTTTTATTATTAATCAAAACCAGTTTCCAAATTTACTTTCAAAGTATAATTGGGGTGAAGGTTAATTATTTTGTATTTAACAAATATTACAGTTTTTATTTTTACCACTTATCGCTCCCGCAGAATATTATCAACATCAGGAATTACGTGGAGTTAATGGATTACATGAAGATTATCTTACATAAAAGCACTATTTACCTAGCTTATATAAAATCTTCCCCTTTCAGTCATATGATTCAGACTAATCCTCCATTAACTGAAATTACCTGCCGCGTTATATAAGCCGCAACATCTGACATCAGGTAGCTCACTAACCCTGCAACTTCTTCGGGCTCCCCCATACGTTGTAACGGCACTTGTGGCAAAGCATGCTTTTTAACATGCTCATCAACCATACCAGTATCGATCAATCCTGGTGCGACACAGTTGACGGTAATTTTCCGCTTAGCCAATTCAAGAGCCAATGATTTCGTCGCACCAATGACACCGGCTTTGGCTGCACTATAATTGGTTTGCCCACGATTACCCGTAATACCAGATACCGAGGCAAGAGTAACAATGCGGCCACCTTTACGTTTTTGCACCATTGGCATCACACAAGGGTGAAGTACATTGTAGAAGCTGTCGAGATTGGTATGGATCACACAATCCCACTCTTCTTCAGCCATCGCTGGAAAAGCCTTATCGCGAGTAATTCCAGCATTACTGACCACACCGTAATATGCACCGTACGCGGCAATGTCTGCCTCTAACTGTTCACGGCACTGCGCACGATCACTAATATCAAATTGAATAACACGCCCCACACCACCCATCTGCTTAATATCATTCAACGTTGATTCTGCACCCACTTTATCGCTCATATAGTGGACGACAACGGTGAAACCATCTTTGGCGAGTTGGAGAGCAATCGCACGCCCAATACCTTTGCTTGCGCCTGTGACTAAAACCTGTCGAGTCATGATTCATCCCTTTCGCTTTGTGCTTTGCCTAGCATCGAATCAAGCTTCTCTACTGAAGGGACAAACACATTAAGTTGGCATGTTGCAATTTCCTGCTCTTCGCATTCAATTCGGCAACTGAATATCGCCATACCGTCATTTTCCATCAGCCGCTCCGCATAAATATCAAGCACGCTGTGTTCAGGAAATTGGCTCACAGTGGTTTGATAGAGACGACACCCAAGTAAGAAGCCAATTGATGCTTCTTTACCGGCTCGCCAAGCATGGTAGCCCGACCAACCCGCAACAGATTGCGCCATAAATTCAATACCAACATACCCCGGAATGGCCCGCGTTTCAGGTTTGAAAAATAAGCATTGTTCGCTGATGGTTACACGGCAATGTATGTGTTCATCACCAACACCAACCAAGTCGTCGACCAATACCATTGGCATATCATGAGGAAGTAGTGCGTACAATGGTGGAGTGTTAGTCATTAACATACCCAAATATCAAACTAATATTATTACCGCCAAAGGCAAAAGAATTGCTTAGCACCGCTTTATTATTTAGAGCCATCCCAGGGGTTGCCAGCGTAATAGGCAGTGCATCGCTTTCACCGTCGTTCACTTGGTGTGGTAGCGGCAGCCGATAACGTAAAACATGCCAGCAAATGGCAGCTTCCACTGCACTCGCGGCCCCTAATGTATGTCCTGTTAAAGGCTTCGTTGAACTTACAGGTGTACGTAGGCCAAATACCCGTGAGATCGCTTTGGCTTCCATCTCATCATTTAACGGGGTCGCTGTACCATGTGCGTTAATATAGCCAATATCATCTGTACTGAGCTGCGCGCTCTCAAGTGCTTTTCGCATCGCGACCTCAGCACCGTTACCTTCAGGGTGAGGCGCTGAAATATGATGGGCATCAGAACTATCACCAGCGCCAAGTAACGCAATTGCAGGCAGCGAAGGCTCAATGTCAGGAGCTGTCTCTTGAGACAGCAACATAAATGCAGCCGCTTCACCGATATTAATGCCTTTACGGTTTACGCTAAAAGGATTACATAGTGTGCCTGACAATGCCTCTAAACCATGGAAGCCATTTAGCGTCAAACGGCATAGTGAATCAGCCCCGCCAACAATGACGGCGTCAACAATGCCTGCTGACAACAAGCGCCTTGCCGACAAAAATACCCGACCACTCGAAGAGCACGCTGTAGAGATGGTATAAACCGGCCCCTTGAGCTCGAAATAGTCCGCAATAAATTGCCCAGCATTAGCCAGCTCTTGTTGGCTATAGTGATAAGGTTTAGGAAACTGCCCGTTATGCAGATGTTCTATCATGGCCGTTTCACCATCAGCAATACCAGAGGTACTGGTACCGATCACAACAGCCACTCGCTCATGACCAAACTGTGCGATGGCCCTTTGGATCTGCGGCTCTATTTGCTGCAATGCCGATAATGCCAAACGGTTATTACCCGTATCATAGTGCTTAAGACGAGCAGGCAGAGCAGGTCGTCTACCTGTTGCTTTGCCGATTACTGTCTCAAAGTCATCGTTGAGCCAGCCACAACCAGCCTGCATGTCAGGCGAGAAACCATCAGCGAGACATTGATGAATTTGCTCGTGACTATCGCCCAATGCAGAATGAAAGCCGCATCCCCAGATATAAACTGGTGCTGGGGCTATGCTTGGAGTGAATCGTTTAGTGCTGGATATATTCTTTGTCATCGCGATCTCTCGCATTTGTTTAATTTATAGAGTGCTAGGCAACCAGTTAATATAGAGCCCAGTGCTGGCGTTGGATCATGGCAATAAACTTACGTAGGTCTTGCTCTAAGGGTCGATCTTCCTCCACAAAGGAAAACTCTTCTGATACCGCGCTAGCCATGGCTTTTAAGGCCGGACTAAAGTGTGTTGCATCCAACTCATTGTTGCGTGTACGGATTTCAAGTGCCTGAGTTGCCGCTAATAATGACGCCGAAGCGACTTGCTCTGTCAGTTCTAATACCCGCAAACAATCTCGCGAGGCAATGGTTCCCATGCTGACCTTGTCTTGGTTATGGCACTCAGTTGAACGAGAAAAAACACTCGCAGGCATCGTGTGTTTCAACGCTTCAGCGGTCCAAGCTGAAATACCTATCTGCACCGCTTTAAAGCCATGGTTTATGGGTAAACGATCACCCTTCGCCCCCGTTAAGTTGAACGGTAAACCATTATTAAATTTATAATCCATCAACTGAGCCATCTGTCGGTCGAGCAAATCCGCAATATTGGCTATCGCGGTTTTTAACGTGTCCATCGCCATTGCGATATGACCCCCATAAAAATGGCCACCGTGTAGTACACGCTCATTTTCACCATCAATAATCGGGTTATCGTTGGCACTGTTTAACTCATTTTCAATCATTTGCCGTAGCCATGGCAGGCTATCTTGCAATGTGCCAATCACATGCGGTGCACAGCGGAGCGAATAGCGATCTTGAAGGCGGTCGCTGTTACGAGGGGGGCGCTCAGCCTGTAAATCTGAACGCAGCCAGCTCGCAACTTGCTGCTGGCCTGGGTGAGGTTTAACCGCAAACAATGCTTCATCAAAATGGAAGTCGTTACCATGCATTGCCACAGACACCATCGCGGTAATTTTACTGGCAAGCTGGGCAAGATACTCGGCACGTTTAAACGCAATACAGGCTAATGCGGTCATCACTGATGTACCGTTCATCAGTGCAAGCCCTTCTTTAGGCTTCAATTTAATTGGCGTAATATCTAACTGGGTAAATACCTCTGATGTTGCACGAATTTCACCTTTATATAAGACTTCGCGCTCACCGATCAGGGTTGCAGCTAAATACGACAACGGTGTTAAGTCACCGCTAGCGCCAACGGACCCTTCTTGGGGGATCCTCGGTGCAATATCATTGTTAATCAAAGTAACAATTTGATTTAGCAAATCGTGCGTCACCCCAGAGACACCTTGTGATAACGAACACAAACGGGTTGCTAATACTGCTCTTGACTGAAGATGTGATAAATTTTCACCAAGGCCACAACCGTGAAAACGGGTTAAATGTAATGGCAGCTCATCAACCAACTCAGGAGGAATAGCTACCGTACAAGAATCGCCATAGCCTGTCGTTACCCCGTAGATCACTCCTTCTTCTTTAAGAAGACGCTCTAGGAACGCAACGCCTCGATCAATTTTTGCGGTAAAAGCAGGTGAAGTATCCATCTCCGCTGGCGCGCCCTGAGCAATCGCCATAACATCTTCAATGGTTAGGCGATCAGCCCCAAATTTTATTGTTTGTTGAGAATTGGTTGTCATTTTTCTTCCACTTAACTGCCAGAAATTAATTGGTTGTCGCCCATCATCAGCCGGCCAGAGGCGTGCATCCGAACACTGTCGCCGACTTGGCCGGAGCTATAGCAAAACTGTAATTTTCCTTTATCGTGAAGCCATCTCAGCTCCAGTAGAACTGACATCCCAGGTAAGATTGGCTCTTGGAATTTCAGAACTTCCATACCGGTGAAATAAGGGGGGGTATCAAGAAGCTGCACCGCATAAGACACCGCCCAGTCGATCTGACTTACACCCGGCAAAACTGGGTGTGAAGGAAAATGGCCTTGAAAATCCTCGATATCATGATCAACATGTAGTGTTAACCGAGCTGTATTACCGATGATCTGCTGGTCGATAATGGTTGGTTTACGTTTCATCATTTTGTCTTCTTGGGTATCGCGTTAATCAATAAATAGTTGCTCTAAATCGTACATCAGCCGTTTACCCTGACTATTGAGCGGAATTTGCTGTACTACCCTGAGTCGCCTAGGAATACCAACAGGCTCAATCCACTGGCGTAATGCCTGCCGGAGCGTCAGCCAATACTTTCCTTTGCCTTGTTCGTTGATTGCCGTTTGGCCGATAGACGTCAAGGTGATCACTGCAGCAATGACCAAGCGATTTTTTTGCTCTAAAGGCAGTACCGCCGCTTCATCAACCCCATCCAACTGACATAAACGTTGTTCAATTTCTGATAACGAAATCCGTTTTTCTTCAACCTTAATAACACGGTCGATACGCCCTTTAACTTCAAACTGTTGAGGGCTTAGTAGCAGGCATTGATCAGCGGTTTGATACCAGGTTTCTGGGTTAATAAAAGGCGAACGAAGACTCAAGCATTGCTCGGCATTGAGTTGTATTTCAACAACAGGGAAAGCTTGCCAAGGCGTATTGCTGCCTGCTTGCTGCCGATAGGCGATCCCGCCGGTCTCTGTACTACCAAATACTTCTATCGGTAATTGCTGTAGCAAAACGAGTGTTTGCTGCGCCGCTGTAAGCGTTAATGGTCCACCAGATGAAAAGATTGCTCGGTAGCCTTGCGTCGATGGCAGTCCATCTAGCCGCTTTAACAAAGCCGGACTACTGACCAGAACTGAGTCAGAAGAAAGTTGAGCCATAACTTGTTCAGGGTAAACGAAATCATAACGAGCAAAGCCTCGCCCCGTACACAGCGGCCACAAAAGGCGAAATAAAAGACCATAAATATGTTGATGAGAGACAGTACTAACAACTTTGCTATTTGCTGTTTTTACCCCCCACATCGCCTGCAACTGAGAAAGCTCAGCATCAAGTACATTAAGGCTTTTCTGGATTGCCTTTGGTGCACCGCTCGAGCCTGACGTAAACAAGGTTAAGAAAACAGCAGCAAGGTTCAGAGGTTGAAAATCATATTGCTCCTCATCATGTGCAAACAGTACTGTTTCTGATTGGTTTAACAGTAATGCAGGCATGCCGAGTGGCACCTCTACTTTGTTGTCGTGCAAAATAGCATCGAAATGTTGTGTCAGCTCTGCAAGCGCTGCCGGCTGTAAATTACCCGGTAAAATGATATGACGTCCAGTATGTGCCGCAGCCATAAAGGCAACGGCAAACAAGTAGCTATCTTCTGTACATATCGCCCAGCGGTGAGCAGAATGATGCAATAACTGCTGACTTAGCACGTACACATCCGTTTGAAATTGCTCCCATGTGATACAGCCTGACGGACAGAAAGAGACCACACAGGCGGGATCCCGTTTAGTTACCATCAGTTGTGCTAATGAAACAATTTCATTCATATATACCCATCCTAGTGTTGATGTTTACAGCAAATCCATTGCTGTACTGACCACATGCTTTAAAGCTGAACTTTATTGGCAGAGATAAAAGCAGCTAAGTTTGCAACTGACGCAAAATGTTCACGAGTGTTAGAATCATCAGCATCAATAACAACGTTGTACTGCTTTTTAATCGCTAGACCGAGTTCAAGCGCATCAATTGAATCCAACCCTAATCCATCACCAAAAAGCGGTGCTTCAGTTTCAATGTCATCAACACTAATATCTTCAAGGTTTAACACATCAATAATCAGCACTTTTATTTCATTCAGTAATCGTTCCATTTCATTCACCTAATATATTTAGAATATGATTTTTTGTGCTTTAATATAACTAACGATGAAAACTATTAATTTCACACCGTCATTATTATGCTCGCCATTAATTTTAAAATTTATGCCAGAGTGATTATCAAACTAAGTATTGACACTTGTATAAACACGAGTCAATTAACATCTAACCAATTTGGCTTGTGAAGCTTGTGGTAATAAAGCACTTGAAACACCACAGTAATAATTAGTTAGAACAGACAAAGCAATTATTACTCCTAGGCTACAACCAGATATCAAAAACATTTTCTGTACGACACTAAGCCCTCACTATGTACTCAACGTTGCCAATACCAGTACATACTCTTGCCAGCCACAGTCCATTGCACCTTCCCCTCAGCTGAAAGGTGAGATAAAACCGTTAATGTCTGTGGGTAGGTCCCTTCGAGTGTTAGGCCACTTTCAGAAGGCATCGGCTGCCACGATAGCCTTACATTTTCTCCAGCCGTCAATACCATACCAACGGCATAACTTTGATGGCGTACATCCTCATACTGCTCATAAGGTGGCGGCAGTGGCTCATCAAAATCAACAAGCAGTACACGGTGACTAGGGTTCTCATGCAAATAGCCGGCAGCTTCGATTAACGCGTTATGTAGCGTGTGCTCACCAGCGGCAAGCGAAGCTACCGGAATGGCTTGCTTGGTGGCAATCGTAAATAACCCAGCGGCGGTGTTATGCACCGATTGTGAAAAAGCAGTCGGAGAGGCATCTTCACCACTCATGATCCCTTGTAGCAATTTTGCTGTTCGGTTTAACTCACCATGGCGACTAGCAAACACCAAGTAGTCTATGGTTTGACCCTTCGAGGCACTGATAGCCGCCTGTAAAGCCAACTTACTTAATGTACTCATTCTACGTCGCATCATTGGAGGAATTAACTTAAGCGAAGGTTTCTCATTGCTGTCCAATGATCCTTCGTAACTTGTCCAACGCTTCCAAGCTTCCTCGCCAAATAAATCAGGTGAGAATGCATACCAATTTAGAATATTAAAACATACAGAATTCATTTATCAGATATAAACCATAAATTTATAAACTCAGTAAGGTAGGTTATATAATGCCACAAGATTAACTTCTATTAATAATATTGAATTATCCGACAGACAATACCTTTAATAAGCACGCAATGATAAGTTCAAGGAGAAAGTATGAAGCCCGCTGGTAAAACCATTAATTATACTGGAAAATTTAAATAGCGTTTGAAACTCCATGAAAATTATAATTTAGCTATTTTTCAGAATGTCGACATTACGTTTTATTTCATACTCTACTCAATTCAGTCTATTCGAATGAGGTATAAAGAATACAGTATAATGATTCATTGTTGGCTTATAAAAGCCAATATATCAATTGATGATATTGATTTCCTTTTTCAGCAGACGCTGATCCCCAAGACGCTTAATGCTACTATCGTGGTATATCAACCTTACAGGGAGTGTAACATGACCGCCTTTTCTGAATTTATAAAGCATGTGGGTCGAGGTGAGAAAGGACGACGTTCACTCACTCAGCTAGAAGCAAAAGAAGCATTGAGCATGTACCTCGATGGCAAAGCTGAACGACTACAATTGGCGACTTTGCTAATGCTACAGCGTGTACGGTGTGAGACGAGTGAAGAAGCTGCGGGCTATATTCAGGCTCTACGTGAGCGCATACCATCAGAGTGGCAAGATTTAGATGTTGATGTTGACTGGCCTTGCTTTGCTGGTAAGCGTCGCCAGCCACCCTATTTATTGCTTGCTGCAAAAATACTGGCACAAAATGGTATCCGAGTGATGCTCAGCGGTCATGCCGCTGTCGATGCCATCAAATATCAAATTGAAAGTGCCTGCCCCGCACTAGGGATCAAACAAGCGACAACGCCAGAGGAAGCAAGTGAAATCCTTGCCAGAGATAATATCTGTTACATCCCACTATCAGCCTATTGCGACCCATTAATCGAACTATTAGCACTTCGTGATTTAGTTGGATTGCGAACACCATTAAATACTGTGGCGCGCGCGCTAAACCCAACGGCAGCAACGTTTGCCATTCATGGTATTTTCCATCAGGGCTATGAGCAGCTTCACGCCGAAGCCGCACAGTTGGTTGGCGACATGAATATGGTTGCTTTCAAAGGTGAAGGCGGTGAAAGCGAACGTAATCCTCGCACTGCCTGCCGCATTGCAGGTGTTAGCCAAGGTGAACTCTTTAACGAGGAATGGCCAACCTATTTAGAAGGCGCTTCAGGCAAACATGGTGAAATAACAGGCGAGTTTCTCGAACAAGTTTGGCTAGGTCAGGTAGACAATAATTATGGACAACATGCCGTTGTGTCTACCTTAGCCATTATTATTAAAATGATGGGAGTTTGTCCTGATCAAGCTTCGGCACTTGAACAAGCTGAACACTGGTGGCATCAGCGCTTAGCTTAGTAATTTAATAACTTGTAGCCAGAGCCAGAGACAAAAACACCGGCCTAAAGCCGGTGTTTACTTAATTACACTTTCTTAATTACACACTGCTAACTCAATTTAGTCAGCCCGCATAGACAACGATGTCGGCTGTTCAACCTTAAATTCATTCACTTCTGACGCCAGTTCTGACATGCGCATTTTCACCTGGCCCATCTCGTCATGAATATTCGCGATGACTTCCATTGTGTTTCCAGCCAGCTCTAACAAACCATCAACGTCACTATCGACACTACGCGCTGTTTGCGATTGCTGATCAGAGGCTGCGGCAATACTCGCATTATACTGTGCAATCTCATTTACATTGCCAATCAAGCCTTCAACCAGCGATTTGGTTTCAGAAACAACCTGCTGGGTTTCGAAGCTTGCCTCACGGCTCTGTTGCATATTTTGATATGACGTTTTCGCCTCATTCGATATGCCATTTAACAAGTGGCGAATATCCTCCGTCGACTTCTTGCTGCGTTGTGCGAGTGTTCTCACTTCATCAGCCACTACGGCAAATCCACGCCCTTGCTCACCTGCCCTTGCGGCCTCAATTGCCGCATTTAAAGCGAGCAAGTTTGTTTGCTCAGAAATCGCATTTATCGTGTCTAATATTTCCGAAACACTGCCCATTTGTTGTTCAAGTGATTCAATGCATTGATATGTTTCATTCACATTATCGAGAAGGCTAGTTGTTGAAGCTAATGAACGCTCACTGTGAGTGAAGCTAGATTCGGCACTAGATCGGACAGAGTCAGTACTTCGCTGCGCATCATTTGTCACACTTGCGACTTCTTGGCTAGTTTGCGCCATTTCAGTCATGGCCGTTGCTATGCTGTCGCAGCGTGTATGGGTTTGCTCACTGTCACTTCGAGCTTGAGCAATTAATGCCACCATTGCTTCAATCTCGTTTTGAGTCAGCTCAGCAACTTCATGTGCCTTATGTAAGGTTTCTCTCATACTGCTCGTTAAGTGATCAAGCAACCTCGCTATCTGACCAAATTCATCTTGTTGGCCGTCAGACACACGAATAGTCAGATCCCTATTTTCGGCCATCGCTGAAAGCTTACTCGACAAATTCTCAACGCGCAGGGTTATCTGTCGTAACGACATCAGCGTTAACACGACTAATGGGATAATAACCAGTGCAATAATAGCAAAATAGACCCAAAGTATTTGTAGGGTCAGAGACTTATCGTGCGTTACCGTTGCCATCAACTCGGTAGTTATCTGATCGCGAAGTGCTTTAATCATTCCAATACGATCTGTCGCCAATGCAAACCATTGCGAAGCATCAGGCCCTTGGACCGCAGTCAATGATGATTTTTGATCTAAAAACTGTTGCTGAAGCTGCATTACCTGCTGCCATTGCTGGCTCGATGTTATACGACCCAGCTCTGTCGATATGTTACCCGTTAACAACAGCTGAGCCTGACGTAATGCATAATTTTCTGCTTTTATATAACTATCAATTTGCGCATAACGTTCTAAGTCAGTCTGTTTGGCCGCAAAAACACCATTCAGTGCCCCCCTCGCCATCCCTGCCTGCTCTTTAATCACCAATAGCTGTAACAGCCCCTGCATTTCTTGCTTTAGCTCAGCATTGCTAATATGAGACAGCAATATTGATAAATTATCTAAAGCCAACTGGTTCACATTCGAATAATAAGCGAAAGGAGAGTCAATCAAGGTTAGCGTATCCACTTGGCGTCGAATATCTTGCCGTCTATCCAGCTGCTCTCTAACAACACCCATGAGTTGGCGCATGTCATTTTCATTAAGGTACTCGGGTTGAAAGCTTAATAATGCCTGATAAGCCTGATCGGCCGCAGCACGCTGTTTCGTGAGGGCAGCAACTTGTGGCCCTTGCCCCTTAGCACCAAGTACCCCTGCAGTTAAACCACGTTCGACCGCAAATTGGTGTGCCACCTCATCATAGCGATTAAACAATGCTACGGTTTCTTCCGCTATTCGAGCTTCTTTTAAAGAGGAAAATTGAGTCTGTATTTGTAATGAAAGAAAAGTTAACAATAACAGGGTAGGGACAATAAATACGACCTGTAAAGTACGTCGAACAGTTAAGCGACGGAGTGGGTTAAACATAACTAACCTCTTTTTATTTGTGGGAACTTATTATTGAATCAAAACCAATAAAGACTATACCTACAAAGGATTAATATGCCTAATAACCTTTACTTTTATGATGAGAATCAATAACAATTTTTTACTTTTAAGTTGCATGTTCTTTATACCGTCACCATTACTAATATGTTCTATTGAACATCAAGTTACCCACTGATTTTGTGGATAACGCAAAATAATCAATAAAAAACAATATGTTAATAAAATCAATATACCATGGTGACTTTTATTAAAGGTAATAGATGCAGCAACAACAGCTGTAATCTGAGATATGAGAGGAAGGGTAAGACGGGTTACGTTTTTCATGTACCCCTCAGGAATAAACTAATGCAGTACCTTAAAGAACTTAGGTACATCAGTACGTTCAAGAGTCACTACTGAAAGCAAACAAAATGCCTTACAAACCATACATTCACGTGCAAACACCAACCACCGTACCATCATGGGATATACAATTGCTGTGACACCATGACCACTCCTTCCCGCATGCTATGAACTGGCGAGCGTCAAAGCCATCGATTCAGCCCCCCAAACATATAACGACTCCAAACCACTGGGCTACTGACCGATTGGCCGGTATTCACATGTTCTAGTGATCAATGGACAGAAGGCTCCTCAATTTCATCACCTCGATGCATTAACACCTACTCCATATAAAGCAATAACTTAAACTATCATGATTATATTTGATTGGCTTTGATTGAAAATGATTTAAAATGATTGAGAGTGATCACATAAAAGTTATATCCACTCAATTACAATCAGAATAATGACGTGAAACACAACAAATATAAAAAGGGATATAACATGAACATCAAACAAAAAGTTGAAAAAATCCCAGGAGGGATGATGGTAGTACCGCTCATAATCGGTGCGACTATCAATACCTTCTTCCCTGCTGCACTTGAGATTGGCGGCTTTACAACTGCCCTATTTAAGAACGGTGCAGCACCATTGATTGGCGCATTCTTGCTTTGTATGGGCGCGGGGATCAGCGTTAAAGCAGCACCTCAAGCATTGAAACAAGGCTCTGCTATTACCGTTTCTAAATTAGTTGTTGCCGTTGCACTTGGTATGCTGGTTCAAACCGTATTTGGTGAAGCTGGCTTATTCGGGGTTACTGGCTTAGCAGTAATAGCGGCGATGTCGAACAGTAATGGTGGCCTATACGCGGCCTTGGTTGGCGAGTTCGGTAGCAAGAAAGATGTTGGTGCTATCTCGGTGATCAGCCTGAACGACGGCCCTTTCTTTACCATGATTGCACTGGGCGCTGCAGGCATGGCTTCTATTCCATTCATGAGCTTGGTTGCTGTACTTATCCCAATTGTTATCGGGATGATTTTGGGTAACCTTGATAAAGACATGAAGCAATTTCTAACCAAAGGTGGCCCGCTTCTTATTCCATTCTTTGCCTTTGCACTGGGTGCTGGTATCGACCTGTCAGTACTACTACAAACAGGCCTAGCCGGTGTTGCTCTAGGTGTTGTTGTTACGTTTGTTGGCGGTTTCTTCAATGTCTATGCTGATAAATTTGCAGGTGGAACCGGTGTAGCTGGCGCGGCAGCGTCATCGACAGCGGGTAACGCAGTCGCTACTCCAGCTGCTATTGCATTGGCAGATCCTAGCATGGCTATCGCCGCACAAACCGCAGCTCCACTCATTGCCGCCTCGGTGATCACGACTGTGATGTTAACTCCGGTACTGACCTCTTATGTGGTTAAGAAGAACAAACAAAAAGGAACCGATTCTGGTGAGGGAGTTGAAGCCAATGCCTAAGTTAATTGTCATTGCCGATGACTTCACCGGCTCGAACGACACAGGTGTTCAACTAGCAAAGAAAGGGGCGTTGGTTGCCGTATCGCTTACCGATAAGCCTGTCGCCTGTGATATCCCTGTGATCAACACTGAAAGCCGAGCCGTTTCTGCGCAAGAAGCCGCCGCCAGTGTCACGACAGCCTTTGAGCAAAATGCCGCTAAAGATACACAAGTGGTATTTAAGAAAATCGATTCAACATTTAGGGGCAACATTGGTGCCGAAATCGAAGCCGCTGCCCGTGCATTCGGCGCCAAACTGATTATTGTTGCAGGAGCTATCCCGGCTGCTGGGCGCACTACAGTCAATGGCACTTGCTTGGTAAACGGCATACCGGTTGTCGATACCGAATTTGCTACTGATCCAAAAACACCGGTCCACCATGCCGAGATCGCCAATATTATTGCCAGCCAGAGCAAACTGCCTTGCCGTAATATTACCGTGTCCGCCATCAAGGAAGGTGGACTAGATAAAGCAATTCTCGAGGTGATAGCGGGGGATCTGCCTCAGGTATTGATCCTCGATGCCGAGACCGATGACGATCTTGCCCACATCGCCAGTAGCCTTGCCAATACAACCGCCAAAATGGTGCTAGTTGGTGCGGCGGGTATTGCTAACCAGCTACCAAAAAGCGTATTCCTAACCGAAGAGAAAGCCCCTGTATTGGTATTAGCAGGGTCGATGAGTGCCGTGACGCAACAGCAGGTTGACTACTGTCAGGAGAAAGGCCTGCATGTGCTCGATATTGATGCTCAAGCTATCTGGCACCACCCTGATATCACATTGACACAAGCGGTTGAGCAAGCAGGCAATCTATTACGCCAAGGCAAGCATTGCGCCATTCGGACAGCCCGCGATCAAGCAGAACGTCAGCGAGCACACCAATTCTGCCAGCAACAAAAAATTACCGGTACCGACATGGGCAATGCCGTTGCTCAGTTCCTAGGCCGATTAGGCAAAGCACTAATGGAGAGCCACCCGCTATCAGGTGTGCTATTTACTGGTGGCGACATTGCCACAGCAGTTGCCGCAGAAATTGGTGCTGATGGCTACATCATCAAAGGCGAAGTACAACCTTGTATTCCCTACGGTCACTTTACCGACCATCACATTCCGGTTGTGACTAAAGCCGGCGGCTTTGGTCACGCCGACGCAATTGAACAAATCATTCAGCATTTACAGGACAACTCATGAAAGTAATTGGTATTACAATGGGCGATGCCGCTGGCATCTCCCCTGAAATCACACTTAAAGCGTTCGAAGCTGAAGAAATTCAACATACACCCTTAGTGATCTTTGGCTGTTATGAGACCTTCATAAAACAAAATGAAGCCATGCAGATCACCCAAAAAGAGCTGGTTAAGATTGAGCGTATCAGCGAGGCTGATTTCACGTCAGGGCAAATACACATTATTGATGTGCCGCTTGAAAGCCCATCAACACTGGAAATTGGTAAAGTACAAGCACAGGCAGGCGCAGGAGCTTATCGCTGCATAGAAAAATCGACCGAGTATGCATTGCGCGGTGAGATAACAGCGATTGCAACAGCACCGTTGAACAAGGAAGCATTACACTTGGGCGGCTATCATTATGCTGGTCACACCGAGTTACTTGCCGAACTTACCGGTACCAAAGACTTCGCCATGGTGCTTTATACCGATCGTCTACGTGTTATTCATGCCACTACGCACATTTCGCTGCGTAAGATGCTTGATACACTCAACCCACAAAGACAGCAGACAGTGGTTCGTATTGCCGAAGATTTTCTTGCACGCATTGGTGAAGAAGGGGCACCAATCGCGATAGCAGGGATCAACCCGCACGCTGGCGAAAGCGGCTTGTTTGGCAGTGAAGAGATTGAGGTCATTAACCCAACAGTCAAAAACCTACAGGCACAAGGAAGCAATGTTTTCGGAGCGATCCCGCCAGATACGGTCTTCCTTCAGGCCTATGAAGGCAAGTATGCGATGGTGGTTGCCCAGTACCATGATCAGGGGCATATCCCACTTAAGCTTATGGGCTTCCATGACGGGGTAAATATCACCGCTGGCTTGCCATTTATCAGAACATCGGCCGATCACGGCACAGCATTTGATATTGCAGGTAAAAATATAGCAAAATGTGACAGTATTCTTGAGTCTATCAGACTCGCAATCAAGCTCGCAGGATAAACCTATAGTGCAACAATCAAAACGAACGGATCTCATTCTCGAACACGTTAAAAAACATAAGCACGCCACTATTCAGGAGCTGGTTGATATCACGAGCTCCTCACCCGCCACTATCCGCCGAGATGTTAATAAGCTCGCGGATAACGGGCTTGTGTTTCGTGAACGCGGTGGGATCTCGTTTGGCCGCGCCATCAATCGCCAACCGACAACCGCCGAGAAGCAAGCTGAAAACCTCAATGTGAAGAAGGCAATAGCGTATGCCGCGCTTAGCCATATCAAAGACGGGATGACGGTGTTCCTTGATGCTGGAACAACCAACTTCGAGCTCGCGACCCTGCTGATTGAGCGTCACGATGTCACGGTAATTACCACCGATCTGCGTATTGCCTTTCACCTCTCTGAAGCCGGTAACAATCAAGTGATTATCGCCGGGGGTAACATCGACAACTGCAGTCAGTCGGTGATTGGTGCCTACAGCGAGCACTTGCTCGACAGTATCATTCCTGACATCTGCTTTTGTACTTGTAGTGCCTTTGATAGTAACAATGGCGTCACAAGCCCAACGCAGGAAAAGGCCGTATTAAAACGTAAGTTAGCAACGCTGGGTAAGATGAACATCCTGCTTACCGATAGCAGTAAACTCAACTGTGTCGGCACACATAAAATCGCGCCATTGAGTACCTATGACTTGCTGATATCTGACACCGTTCTGCCAGATAAGGCCCACAGTAGGCTAGAGGAAGAAGTGCCGTTAGAACTGGTTGAGGTCGCAACAGCAGGTGAGTAATTGCCTTGCTACGATTTCATTATAAAGGGCGCACCATGCGCTCTTTACCCTTTAAATTTTCAGTGCCGTACATCACCCAAAGCGAATGAGCTGCCCATATAAGATTTATCTTTAGATCGGTACCAATAGAAGTAATTTAGGTAAGAGGCATGCTATACCGATGCACGGAAATACAGGCAAATAAAAAGCCGCACCATTGCAGTGCGGCTTGTAGTTATATCTCTATTCTGATGCCATCATGTACTTACTCGGCACATATCAGGCGTGAATGTAAAGTTTCACTACTTGCGGCTTCGCCACTCATTACGTTGAGTATGCCGTGCCCGGATACAGTCACTAATTTAAAACGGGCATCTTTCTCTATTGGCGAAGAAGTATAATTGTCATTTGTGTTGCATACCAAATTGTAAACTAAGCAATAAAACACTTAGCGTCTTGCGTGTTTACGGTATTGCAATGTAACTGTGTTTCTTTGTACGTCTTACTTTTCACGGTGTAGCAATGTAACAGTGTTTCTATGTACGTCTTACTTTTCACGATGTAGCAATGTTACTTTCACAAGTGGTTGATTTTCATCAACCTGATTCCTGTACCCCTGAGCCAGTAGAAAACAGCTCAATCCTCCGTAAGCTTTGAATGATGCAGCTCATTTACAGGTCTCACAATAAATATGGTACCAATTTTCACTTTTAGCAAACCAAATTTGAAAAATAATATTCTGATACGAAATCCACCCACTTATTGTCTATTAAATGCACAATCCGGCCACCGCAAACCACCTTTCTAGTGTAGAATGCACGCCTTTGTTGGCGACTCATTACAAGGCTTTTTTAATCAATGACTGCGATAGCTAAGACACTGCTCCAAATCCCAACCGCGCAAGCTGCACTTGCACTTGCGACAACAGGGTTAGGACTGGCATGGTCTTTATTTTTCCCTGAAGAGGCTGGATGGATAAGAGGAATTTGTGCCTTTTTAGGAGCAGTGCTTCTAGCACCTGTTATTGTGAAATACGCTTTCAACCCGAAACGATTTATTGAAGATCTTCGCCACCCACTGTATGGCAGCCTAATGGCGCCGATGTCGATGTCATTACTGGTACTTTCAGACTATCTTTCTTCATTGAATGTGGAAGTTGCAAAATTACTCTGGTTTCCTGCGTTGGCTCTACACTTTTCAATGATGAGCTTTTTTTTCTTTTGCCAGATCAAATCGTTCCGACTCGTCAACCTTTATCCAAGTTGGTTTCTTTATCCTGTTGGCGCAATCAGTGGGACGTTGGCAGGGCCACAACTGGGCCATATTGAATTTTCACTCGCAGTAACAAACATTTGCATCAGTATTTATTTCTTAATGCTGCCAGTGATGCTTTACCGACTATGTTTTGCTGGCCGCTTGCCACGTCCGGCAAGACCAACCTTGGCGATTATGGCCGCACCAGTCAACCTCTCTTTAACGGCTTATTTAGTTAACGTTGAACAGCCAGATCCAATCCTAACAGGTGCGCTGGCAGGCATCGGTATCACCATGACAATTCTGGTGTATCTGTGCTATTTCTACCTGCTCAAACAACGTTTTCAGCCATCGTTGGCAGCCGTAACGTTCCCATCAGTAATTAGTGCCGTAGCCCTTGAGCGCTTAACACAATGGCTAGCCACCGATTATCCACATTGGGAGTGGCTTGAGCGTTTAGGTATCTTTGAGATTATCGTGGCGACCTGTTTAGTCTTGTGGGTGAGTTGGAATTTTCTTGGCTATTATTGGCCCAAAGCCTCCCCAAAAAAATTACTTTCATCACAATAAATTGATCTACGACTATAAAGGCCTTCTAAATGAAGGCCTTTTTCTTTAATGGATTTATACTTATAGATGCGCCATACCATTTCACTTCATTCTTTTGCTTACTATTCGCTTTAGGAGGTAGATTATGAAACTGCTTATTATATTTGTGACGGTATTCGGCCTTATTGCCTGCTCAGGCCAATCCTACGACTCTGAACTTGCGCAAAAAGATCAATGGCAAGCTCTCGGACTTAATGATGGTGAATCAGGTCGGTTAGTACGCAGCCAATCTGAATTAGAACAACTTCACTCGATTACCGATCAATCCGTCGCGCAATACCAGCTTGGCTACCAACGGGGGATTGAAGATTTCTGCTTACCTTATAAAACCTACAAACACGGAAAAAAAGGTCAGCAATACACAGGGCAATGCTTAAATACAGCCAATGAAAGATTGGCAGTCGAAGGCTGGGAAGTCGGCTATAAAGAATATGTCGCAGGGCAAGATTTACTTTGGCTAAATAATGAATAACCGCTAAATCCACACCTAATAATAAACGGCTGCGAGCGAAATGCCCGCAGCCAGTTTTTCAATGAAGCAGTGTAAAAACCTCAATCACATGTCTTTATCTTAATTTAAAACGATCTTCGAGGTGGCTAGTTAGATCAGAAAACGGGTCTGTATGTGACGGCTCTTCCGCACCACCTTCCTCGCCTTCTTCCTCTTCTTCAGCAAGTAACAATATGTTGTTATTTACATAATCAACCAGTGCCTTTTTCTTGCTCGTTGGGAAATTTGTAAAGGCAGTACGTGACCATGCCGCTTCACCACCGTGGTGCATAATGGCATCGGCAATCGTAGGAGAGCGGCCGTCATGCATATACGGAGGTGTCGAGCCTGCACCCCATAAAGGCTGGGTGATAAACACTGATGCACCAGTATCTTTCTCATCCACATCTTCAGCCACATCAGGGCCTAGGTCATGACGCTTTAGATCTGAGAAAATATTAACAATTGCACGGCCTTTCTTATCAGTTTTGAAATTACCCAAGTGCACCACGTCGCCATTAGCCAGCTCCATCACGTTATCTGGCATATCCTTGGTTAAATCGAATTTAATCGCTTTCTCAGGGGTCAAGCCATGATCGGCTGGGTTATCGCCACTCGGAAACGTTTCATCTCGGTACGCTGCCTGTTGGCTTGGTTCACTGAAAATTGGGTCATCAAGGTATAGCGTAGGTCTATGGCACGTGTCGCATTTAGCTTGTTTAAAGGCCTTCTTACCATTCTTGATACTCTTCTTCTCTTGTGAAGACAGCTCCATCAAGCCAAGGCTTGCCAATTCAGTCTTCGTGACAGGTCGAGGCTGACCCGCTTGGTAAATAGCCAAGGCTGTGATATCACCGACCCCAATTTCATTGGCAACACCGTCATGATCGGCATCGTTATCCATGCCCACTAACTCAGTTGCCTGTAATCCAAGTTCGTTGTTCTCGGCATCTCTGACGAAGCCTCGAATATTCAAATCAACACCTTTCCATTGCAGTGGCTTAATCGTTAAATCATCATCAATCCCGTCCACCATACTAACGTCAAGATAGCCGTTGGGCATCGCCGTGATCTTGCCGAAAGAAACGCCTTTGGCTTTTAAAGGCCTAGTCACGGGATTACCGGTATTTTGCGCCTTCGCTATTGCGGCATCCCGTATCGCATGTAACTTAGCAGTCATTTCTTCCGCTAATTTCTGCTTTGCCCCAATACCAAAGACATGCGGTGGTTGGCGAGTGATAAACTGCGAGATATCACCAGTACGTTTTGGATCTCGTACATTGTTCCCGGCAATTGAGCCCGCACCATCATTAAACGGCCTCAGGTGGCACTCGTTACATGCCTGGCCGTTTGGACCCGTAGTCCTCGCAGGCATATGAGCAGCCCATTGGCCATACCCGTCAAGATCCATCCGGGGGTATTTTGCAAAACGTTCGCCATTACCCACATTGGCACCCACACCATCACTTTCATTGGCTTGAATTTCAAATAGCTCATCACCAACATCGAACGCCAGAATGAAAGCGGCAAATGGATCAGTTGCAACCAAGTCATTAAGCTCAGATTGCTCAATATGTTCTAGTGCAGGCTCTTGCACCTCTCCACTAACCCCAAGATCTGACGCCAAGTCTTTCGCGACAACACCTGCGACAGATAAAGCCAGTGGAATACCGACGCAATAAGCCATGAGCTTCAATTTAAAATGTGTTTTTTTCTTTGACACTGCTTTCATCATTCACCCCTTATTAAATACCGCTTAGCGCACAAAAGTGCTTTATTGTTATTTTCAGAAGCGAATCTGTGCTCGCTCCTCATTCAAAAGAGTAATGCGATAAAGAGTGTCTTTTTTATTATTATCAAGAATAGTCGGGAGAATATTATTCTTAAGAGAGTCTCAAGAAATAGATTAATGCAGTTGATTTAATGATAAGAAATGAAAAAACGGCCCTGAACTAGTGTTCAGGGCCGTTTCTCGTTCTGTAATTATCCTGTGTTCCAAGCAGGATAGCTGGGTGCCCCCAGCACACTCGATAAGCACGATCTGACGTGCTATCGATTTTACAATTCCCCTTCCTACAAAAAGGGCAACTGCATAAATGTTTTCGATTTGTATCTCTCAAATCTGGTTGCAATTTATCACATTTTTTTAGTTATGCAAAAAATATTTTACCAACCCAAACTAAATTTTATCAAATCATACATTCTGTACCTACTCACTCAATTAGACTCATAATACCTCACAATATCATCAAACCAACTAACACACTGATTTCAAAGTTTTAATTGAAATATCGATTTAGATCTGTCCACTCGTTGTCACAGGCTCTCTTATCCTCTATCCCTTAGATGCAATTTAACATTTCAAAAAAATTGACATCAATAGTTCTTAAGTCGCTTTCTTGCGCCTTATGAATAGATCCCAAATGGAAGCCCTACCCCATACCAAGCAAAGTACAGAAGCATCCATCCTGAGAGGATTGCCACAGAATATGGTAATGCTGCTGTCAACAGGTTGCCTATCGTAAATCGGGGGTTATACGTGTGAATAAAAGTTAAAATCAATGGTAGGTAAGGGTTGATCGGCGATATAACATTGGTTGATGAATCTGCAATACGATATGCAGCCTGAATAGCTTCCGGCTCTAGCCCCATCAGCATTAACATCGGTAAAAAAATCGGAGCCATAAGCGCCCATTGAGCAGAGCCACTGTATATAAACAGATTAATAACTGCGGCGAGTAGAATAAAACAACCCAATGCCACCAAAGCTGGCATGTGAATATTCATCAACCACTCAGCACCATTGACCGCCCCAACGATGGCTAAATTTGACCAATTGAACACCGCGATAAACTGCGCCACCATAAATACAATGACAATAAACCCACTCATATCGCGAATAGCTGCCCCCATCAGGGCTGGAATATCCGATGCATGTTTAATTGAGCCAATACAAACACCGTAAGTGATGCCACATAAGGTAAAAAATAGCATCAAAATTGGCACGAGACCTTTCATAAATGGAGATGGTAATAAACCGCCACTAGCGTTTCTCAACCCTGATGATTCTGGCAGCACCAACATGGCAACAATGGCGATAAACCCCAAGGCAACCAGCCCTGTCTTTCTCAAGGCCCGACGTTCAATTTCGGTGAGTTCAACCGATATTGGATCACTGTTATGAGAACCGTCGCCCTCGTAACTGAGCTGCTTCATCTTCGGCTCGGTGAACTTATTGGTGATGACAGTAATGATAAAGGTTATAAAAGGGACAGACGCACACATGAAAAACCAATTGGCTAATACACTGACTTCATAATCCGGCCTGATCCCTTGCACCACCTCAGTTGAAATACCCGACAATAATAGATCGGTACCAGCAATGAATACGTTGGCAGTAAACCCAGCAAATATTGAAACAAACGAAACGATGATCCCAACCAGCGGGTTACGACCTACCGTTTTAAACATTAATGCGGCCAATGGCGGAATTAAAAACACCGCAGCGTCTGAGACTAAATTACCCATGATGGATGTTATAACCACAGCGGGTGTTATCCATCTCGCTGAAACTCTGCTTAGCATCCGCTTGATTGTTGCCTCTGCCAATCCCGTCTGCTTAATCAGCCCTAATGACAACATAAGTACAATAACCACCCCTAGCGGTCTAAAGCCGGTAAAATTTGATACCGTATGCGTCACCAAGTAATTCACCCCCTCCCAAGATAGGAGGGATCGAATTGCTACGATTTGCTCCGTCGCGGGATGCACAACAGGACGGATAACGGCACTTAATATCGCCGATAACACAATCGTGGCAATATAAAGTATGAAAAACATAATAAAAGGGTGGGGTAGTCTATTTGCCATACTTTCTATCGACGCCATTATCCCTGGCAATGAATGTGTGGACTGAACGTTACTCTCTTCCATGACTTTCTCCATAAAGTGTTCAGTTTATAGGCAGCTCTTTTTTAACTATCCCGACAAAAAGCGACGCACCAACAGGAATAATCTCATCGTTAAAGTCATAGCTTGGGTTGTGCACACATACTCCCCCTCTCTCTCCGTCGTTACCATTGCCGACCAACATATAGCAGCCAGATACAGCTTGGAGCATAAATGAAAAATCTTCACTGCCTGATAAAGGCAAACAATTTGCATTGACCTTATCTGTCCCAACGACCGAATTAGCAACCTGTGCCACCAGCTCTACTGCCGACTTATCATTAATGGTCGCGGGATAACTACCAGCCTTGATGTGTAACTCGGCTTTAGCACCATATGAATCGGCTATCTGGCTAACAAGGTGCTTTAATCGTTCAATGGTATTGAGGCGGACCTCTTCATCAAAGGCACGGATACACCCTTTGATTGAAGCACTATCTGGAATAACATTGTGGGTTCCCGATCCTGCGTGTACATCGGTAAAAGAAACAACAGCGGGATCCAACGGTGAGGTATTTCGACTAATAATGCTCTGAGCACTCAGAATGATGTTACTCAGAATTAATGTGGGATCGACAGATTTATCTGGCATAGCGGCATGCCCGCCTTTACCCATGATCTCAATGGTAAATCTATCTGAGCTAGCCAAAATTGCGCCAGATTTAAGCCACACCTCCCCCTGCGGAATCCCAGGCATATTATGCAAACCATATACTCTGTCACAAGGGAAACGATTAAACAGTCCCTCATCGATCATGACTTTTGCGCCACCCAGCCCTTCTTCTGCGGGTTGGAAAATGAAGTTCACCGTGCCCCTGAAATCACGATGCTGTGATAAATACCATGCTGTCGCGAGTAAAATAGCGGTATGGCCGTCATGGCCACAACCATGCATTTTCCCTTGATGGCACGATGCATGGGCGAACTGGTTTTCTTCCTCCATCTGCAGTGCATCCATATCAGCCCGTAGACCAACCGTGCGGTCTGAGTCATACCTCCCTTTCAGTACCCCGACAACCCCTGTTTGGGCGATACCGGTATGTACTTCATCAAACCCCCACTCCTTTAACTTTGCCGCGACTAAACTTGCAGTCCGGCATTCTTCAAACCCTAACTCTGGGTGCTGATGAATATCTCGTCGCCACTGAGTAAACAACTCGTTATTAACTTGGAATACTTGAGTCACTTCAATCATATGATTTCCCTTGCACACAGCTAAGCCATACCAAAAGGTAATAACCATGGCTTTTTCATTAATAGTACGGATGAATAACTACTGTATACTTGGAGGGGAAGTAAGCGCCAATGACTTGTTACCATCAAACCATAAGGAAATGTTATGGCATCGCGTGGCTTTACTGACAGCCAAATTGAAGCATTTATGTGGATTATGCGCACCAATAGTGCAACAGAAGCAGCCGAAAAAATGCTTATCACCCAGCCGGCCATCAGTCGATTACTAAAACAACTCGAACAGAGGCTCGACTTCGCCTTATTCGACAGGACGAATAATCGCCTGATACCCACTCGACGTGGGAAGCTATTCTATGATGAGGTTAATAAGGTCTATTCGGGCTTATCGCATTTAAAATCTTTTGCCGACAGGCTCAAACAGCAAACAGTCGGTCAAGTGAGCATTGTGAGTATGCCAGCTTTTGCCGTCAGCCTCCTTCCCGAACTGGCAATAACCATAGATGAATGCTTTCCCGGCCTAGACATCGGTTTATACTCTTACCGTTCAAACCAAATTATCTCCGATATGGCTGCACAACGCTTTGATTTTGCGATAACAACCGATCTCACGGTAGATCCTCGCTATCAGAGCTTTTTCTATACCATTCCAAGCGTTTGCCTAATACCCAGCCATCATCCACTCAACAACAAACAAAGTATCCAGCTTGCCGACTTTGAAGGCGAAACCCTGATCACAGGCGAGCCCAACGATCAAATACGCTCTCCCCTGCTTCAAATGCTATCCGAATCACGGATCACCCCACAAAAAATCTGGACCGTTTCTCTGAATGATATTGCCAGCCAACTCGTCGCTAATGGTAAGGGGATCGCGGTGCTAAACGGGATTTCGGCCATGACACAACTGAGCGGAACGATAGCAAAACCTCTCACGGTTCCTGTTGAATACAATATCCAAGTCATTTTTCCTTTGGATAAAGATATGGACGATTTAACCAGAGAGGTAAATCATAAGCTGCTAGGTATCGTTGAAGACAAAATATCGGCAACTCAGCAGTGGTTCTACCCTGCTTGAAAATTCTAACGGCAGTTTACACTTATAAAGAAACCGCTGATAAAAAAACCGCCAGCAAGGCTGGCGGTTTCTGGTATTTATTGAAAATGGATACGCAATTATGCGTGTAGCAATTCCATTGATTCTTTTGCGATTACCCACTCTTCGTTGGTAGGGATAACCATTGCAACTGGTGTGTTCGGCTTGGTAATAATACCTTGGTTTCCGAAACGCGCTGCTGCATTGCCTTCTTCATCTTCACGGTAACCGAAGATCTTCAGGTTTTCTAGGATCTTGCTACGGATAGGCATAGAGTTTTCACCAATACCTGCAGTGAAGATGATGCTATCTAGCTCATCTAGCGCAACCATGTAAGAACCGATGTACTTAGCAACACGGTAACAGAAAAGCTCAAACGCTAGCGTTGCACCCTTATGACCGTTTTCCATTGCCTCGATAATGCCACGGCAATCGCTTGTTAGGCCAGAAACACCAAGTAGACCTGACTTCTTATTTAGCTCGTCGAATACTTCTTCCTGAGACCAACCTTTTTTCAGCAAGAACTCGATGATACTTGGGTCAAGGTCACCACAACGTGTGCCCATCATCAGGCCAGCAAGTGGCGTGAAGCCCATACTTGTATCAACACTCTTACCGTTTTTGATTGCACATACAGAAGCACCGTTACCCAGGTGAACCGAAATAAAGTTGCTTTCATCAACTGGCTTGTTGATTACTTTTGCCGCTTCACGACTTACGTAGTAGTGGCTAGTGCCGTGGAAGCCGTAACGGCGAATACCGTAGTCATTGTATAGCTTTTGAGAAATCGCACCCGTATATGCTTTTTCAGGCATTGTCTGGTGGAAAGCCGTATCGAATACTGCGTACTGAGCAAGTGTTGGGAATGCTGCCATTGCCGCACGCATACCAATAACATGTGCAGGGTTATGCAATGGTGCTAGATCGCTAAGGTTATCAATTTCTGCAAGGACGCTTTCGTCAACTTTTACTGTTTGAGTAAATTTCTCTCCACCGTGAACAACACGGTGACCAACAGCAACGATATCTTGCTTCATACCCATTTCTTCAAGCAAGGTCACGATACGGTCAACAGCTAGCTGGTGGTGATTACCAGAGTCGTCAAGTTTGTATACTTTCTTTTCACCGTCAATCTTCCAACTAACGTTAGCTTCAGGCATGCCAAAACACTCGCCTAAACCGCTCAAAGTCGCTTCACCGCTAACAGTGTCGATTAATGCAAACTTCAGTGAAGAACTGCCAGAGTTGATTACAAGTACTAGAGAATTGCTCATGGTTATCTCATCAGGAATGTTGAGGGTTCAAGGACAAAGTTGTCCCGTTACACGTTTTCAAGACTACAGAGGAAAATGTGTGGAGCAGCATTTTCTCAGCATTATATATTATGGTTACATTATTCAATTTTTTTTGAATAACTCAACTTTTGTTTTTGGAAAATTGTAAAAAAGTTAAATTTAGCTGGTTCAGATCAACTTTATCACCACGAAAACGTTTTCATTCGCTTAATTATTGACCATTACGCCCAGTAACCACTAAAGTTTTTTTATATGCAATCAAATTATATCGGGGTTTATATCTTAAGGACATATCGGAAAGGCCGTCTCACGTGGTGGTGTTTTTGAACCATTTACTCAAAAATTCCATCAAATAGCGGATACGTGGATTAATGTGCACATCTCGGTGACATACTAACCACCATTGCACATCTGGAATAGACGCATTTGGCAGTACAGGAACGAGTTCTGGGTATTGCAGTGCCACCGACTTAAACACCACGGCAATGCCTGCTTTTGCCCGTGCTAATTCTATTTGCATTTTGTGACTATCAGTACGAAAACTAAATTGTGACTTGGTCACGGTATAACCAATCACTTGTGCCGACTTCAGGTAATAGTCCAGCTGATCATAGCCAATAAGATTAAACTCATCATTATGTAGCTCTCTTAAGGAGTTAGGGATACCCGCTTCTAATAAATATTCGCGGTGGGCAAAGAAGCCCAGAGGCTCTTGATGTAGATGACTAACAACCATGTCAGGTTGCTCAGGCTTATAGCGCGATATAAGTAAATCAGCCTCGCGCTTATTTAAATTTGCACCTTGGTTATCAACAAGTATTTCAACTTCAATAGAAGGATATTGTTGATGGAAAGCCTTTAAGGCTTCAGGCAAGAAGTAAAATCCCGCCATTTCACTGACAGCTAAACGTACGTGACCTTCCTGAGATAAGGTACACGCATTTACCTGGCGTAAAAAAGCCTCAGCGCCCGATGCCGTTTGCCTTGCGGTTTCAAGTAGCCCTTCCCCCATAGAGGTCAACGTTAACCCCGAGCAAGAACGATCAAATAAATTAAACCCTACTTTCTCTTCAAGCGCTAAAACCTGCCGACTAACAGTCGGTTGAGACATTCCGAGTACCTGTGCCGCTGCAGACATACTACCAGCCTCAACAACGGCAAGAAAAATCCGAATGCTGTCCCATTCCATTCTATTCATTTTCACATACCCACTATGCCGTTTTGTCTATTTACTATACCGACCAAATGCATAATGATGCATCTACATGAGTATGAGATGAATCGCAAGGTTAAGGGTAATTATGAAGAAAGCCTTAGTTTTGGACGCGGGGCAAGATATGGGGCATCACTTATGCCAAGCCCTCGTCAGTTATCAATGGTCCGTAACTGCGGCTGTTAATGACCCAAGCCAACCCGTTTCACTCCATCATGATCTAACCCTTGCTGAAGTCACTAAACATGATGTTGGCTTACTTGCACAACTCATCAAGCAAACAGATACCATTTTCCTGCATCTGCCTGAGTCGCCGCTGACAGGGCAGATGACTTTTTCGATCGATACTATTCTATCGCTCATCACCAAATACCACCGCCATCTTGTCATCACAACCAACCAATATGAACGTGAAAAAACCAGATTGTTCTCAACCCTATTTAAGCCAAAAAGTAAGCCCGTTTCGATTAAATTACCCGATAAGTTAACGGCACAGTTACAACAAAGCGCTGATCGTGGTGCTTCAATTACGGTTATTGGTTGTGGGCATAATTTAAATTTAACCTCGCGCTGCAGTTATTTAAAACTACTGATCAAAGAAACCCATAAACAACTGATCATTCAATCACCCAGCAATTACGGTACCCGCCATTACTGGACCTACCTACCCGACTTAGCTAAAAATATCGTACACAAACTCTCCACTCGCCCAAGTACTTGTCCATCGCTCGATATCAACTTCTACCCCGGCCATCAAGCAAGCATGAAAGATATTGCTCGTTGCTTAGCATTATCCAGTGGTAAACCTGTCTCTGTTACCAACCTCCAATGGACGGTAATCGAGGTCATCGCTCTATTTTCGCCCCTATTCAGGCAGTTTTTTCGAATGCGAATATTATGGCAACAAGGAGGGCTACAACCTCAAGCAAGCAATGACTGGGGAAGAAAAGCACTTGTGCATACACCACTGGAACTGGCGTTACAGCGCAGCTGGAACAACAAAAACAATCATTACCCTTAACAAACAACGCTTTATATACAGCAAAAACGCCCATTGAAACAATCAAATATTACCCGCCAAACACCTCACAATTAAATATTATTAATATAATAAATTAGCTACCTTAATTTAAACAAACACCAAGATATTGTTAAATTTAAATATTCAATAATACGAATAACATTGTATTTCAAATTGTTAATGAGAGGTATTTTTTGTGCCATTCACGACAATCGTTTGATGCAATACGCCGTCATATATGAGGGATCGAAGCTGTCACAGTTCATCGATAATTAAAGATTTAATATACCCGCATGAAACAAGAGTCTTTATCTCCATCACGAAAAATAAAACCAATTAATAGGTTAGCTATGATATTAAGAAATAAAATGCACATTAGTTGCATTGCATTATTAGCGAGTTTTAATGCCCCATTAAGTGCAGAAGAAGTAAACCAACAACCATACTGGCAAAATTACAGTACAACATCAGCAATATACGCGCAATCGACCTCGGCGACCGCTTCTAAGGTCGATGAAGGCTACGATGTATCGAGCCAAAATATTATGGTTGATACATACACACTCGGCCGCCTTGGCAACAGTACTTACTTTGGCTTCGTTGAAGCTATTTTTGGTAAGCTTGATGATACCAGTAATGGCAGTCATAAGTCGCCTTACGGCAATGATCTCATGCAAATACGGGGGATGATGAGTCAGCAATGGCGCATCAATAAATCTTTTAGTATGGGCTGGAACTACTATGGTATCGACCGCAACCTAAAGCATGTTGCAGACGGAAAATTTGGCTATAGCTTCGACTCACTGGGAGTGATTGCTAACTATCAATGGAACAAGTGGACATTTATGCCACAACTAAACTATGTGTTTAATGGTGATATGGGTAAAGACGGATTAGCCAGTTCGATTGGTTTAGGCTCCAGCGACTTTGATGGCTTCTTTTTCTTACCCGTTGTAAGACGACAACTATCGAATAGCGGTAGCTACTTCACTTTGATGCCTGAATATTTTGCTGGTTACGGTGACCATGACACTGAAGTTAAATATATGAAATGGCAACTTCGTGTCGGTGCACCAATCGGAGAAAGTAAAAAATGGTGGATCAATGGTCGATTTGAACATACCTCTTATCAGAAATATGATTACTTCGGCATTGATATTAATCCATCACAAGATACCGCAGTATCGGTTGGTATCCAATATAATTGGTAATTAAGATTATTCATTATAAAAAAGAGCTTTAATAAGCTCTTTTTTATATTTGTTTATACTGTTCATATATAAATAATATCTATAATAACTCAATACAAATACAACATAATAAAAACAATAACCAAACTAATATTTCGTTTTTTATTTAAGCCAAGTCCTTACATGATAATTTCACACTCATAATAAATACAGACAATCAGTAAAATCACCATGCTGTTTTATACCGCACATGTGGCGTGAACAATACTCCACATAGCGCTTAATCCCATCAAGTGTTCCATTATTTTTCACTCATAATCGCGCTAATCCCCTAAGTAAAGCTCAGCGATCACTTTAATAAAATCACGACGTTCCATATAGTAATATCCTCAATGCGTTAACCTCTTTACTTTATCAAACCTCTCTAAAGCGATTTACCGTAACTGCCACATGCTTTGCTTAGCATGCCACATTCCATAAACCCCGAACCATGTCCCATGCCACAACCAAAAAAAAGGGGCTCATAAGAGCCCCTAATATCGATATCAACGAAAGTTATTTCTTTATGTCTTAACTGATTTTTTCAGCTTCTACTCTCTCAATAATGGTAGCAATTCCCTGCCCCATACCTATACACATGGTCGCTAAGCCGTAACGACCATGACGTTGTTCCATAATATTGATCAGCGAGCCAACAATACGTGCCCCAGAGCAACCTAGAGGGTGCCCAAGAGAGATTGCACCACCGTGCAGGTTTACCTTCTCTTCGCGGTCTTCCCATAGGCCTAGTTCGCGTAGACATGGAATGGCTTGCGCAGCGAATGCTTCATTCACTTCTGCAAAATCAATATCATTAATTGTGAGGTTTGCTTTCTTCAAAGCTTTTTGGCTCGCAGGAATTGGCCCTACGCCCATAATCGCCGAAGGCACGCCAGCCGCCGTCGCAGCAATAATACGAGCACGCGGTATTACCCCTAGCTCTTTTGCTTTCTCTTCGCTCATAACCAGCAGGCAAGATGCCCCATCAGATAGCGCAGAAGAAGTACCCGCCGTCACTGTGCCATTAACAGGATCAAATACCGGACGTAGTTTACCCAGCGATTCAACCGTTGTTTCAGGGCGAATCACTTCATCAGTTTTCACCAGTACAGGACGACCTGATGCATCGTGCCCCATCATCGGCACAATCTCATTACTGAAACGGCCTTCAACTGTTGCTTGATGTGCCAGGCGATGAGAACGTGCACCTAGTGTGTCTTGCTCTTCACGAGAGATCTTGTGGATCTTGGCAAGACCTTCCGCGGTAATACCCATAGCGGCAGATGCCTGAGCCATGTTCTTATCAAGCGCAGGGTTGAAGTTCAGCCCTTTCGTCATCGGTACGTGACCCATGTGCTCAACACCACCAACAAGAATAATGTCAGCGTCGTCTGCTTTAATCGCACGAGCAGCCATATGAAGCGCGTCCATTGACGAGCCACACAAACGGTTAACCGTTGTGGCTGGTACTTCAACAGGTAAGCCTGCAAGAAGTGCCGCATTACGCGCAAGGTTTACGCCTTGCTCTTCTGTTTGCTGTACACAACCCCAGATAACATCATCAACAAGTTTAGGGTCAACATTCGGCTGACGCTCAAACATTGCTTTCATTAGGTTTGCAGACAGGTCATCGGCACGTGTATGACGGAATACGCCGTTCTTAGAACGCCCCATCGGGGTACGAATCGCATCAACAATTACTACATTTTTCATCATCATATCCCCGGATTAAGCGTAAAATTTCTGGTTGTTATTAGCGCGTTCAATAAGCCCTTTCGGCGCTTGATAAAGTTCACCAAGGTGGCTAAATTTCTCAGCCGCAGCAACAAGCTTATCTAAGCCCATTTGATCCATGTAGTAGAATAAACCGCCACGGAAAGGAGGGAAGCCTGTACCATAAATCATGGCGATATCCGCTTCTTCCGGAGATGCAATAATGCCTTCATCAAGACAGCGAATCGCTTCAAACATCATAGGAAGCATCATGCGCAGTGTGATGGTTTCAGCATCGATAGATGTGGCACCTGTACGTAAAGATTCGATAAGAGCATTAGACTCTTCAGACGCTGAAGGCTTGATACGGCCACGACGATCTGGTGTATGAGCGTAAAAGCCTTGTGCATTTTTCTGGCCTAAGAACTTGTTATCAACGAATGTCTGAATAACATTGATTTCAGGCTTGGACATACGACCAGGGAATGCTTCGTCCATAACATCAATACAGTGAGCGGCGGTGTCTAGACCAATTACATCAAGAAGGAAAGCTGGGCCCATCGGCCAGCCGAAGCCTTTGCTCATCACTTTATCAATGGTTGGGATGTCACCACCGTCAACGATTAACTGGTTGAATGCCATGAAATAAGGCGTTAAACAGCGGTTCACAAGGAAACCTGCACAGTCGTTAACAACGATAGGCGTTTTACCTAGCTGTGCCACATACTTAACCGCTTTAGTGATGGTTTCATCACTGGTTTTCTCACCACGGATAACTTCAACAAGTGGCATGTTTGGCACTGGGTTGAAGAAGTGGATACCACAGAAGTTTTCAGGCTTTTTCATTGCCTGTGCTAAACCACTGATCATGAGTGTCGATGTGTTTGACGCAATCACCGCGTTTGGTGCAACGGTTTCAAGCTCAGCAAGCACTTTTTCTTTGATCATTGGGTTTTCAACAACCGCTTCAACAACAAGGTCACAGTTTTCTAATGCGTTGTTGTGCAGCGTTGGCTGGATACGGTTAAGTGTCTCCCCCATCTCAACGGGTGTCTTGCGACCTTTTGCTACTTGTTTCGCTAGCAGCTTATTCGCTTCAGAAAGGCCAAGGTTAATACCGGCTTTGTTGATGTCTTTCATGACAACATCCATGCCTTTATCAGCAGTAACGTAAGCGATACCACCGCCCATGATACCCGCGCCAATAACACCTAGCTCTTTCGTTGCTTCAGCGCCTTTTGCGAACTTCTTCGTTTTGGCCTTCACCGCCATGTCGCTTAGGAAAACAGAAACAAGTGCATCAGCAACGCCGCTTTCAGCACATTTGGCTATACCCGCACGCTCAATGCTTAACGCTTCTTCACGCGCACAGTACGCCGCCTTTTCAATCGTGCTTAGCATAATGCTTGGTGCTGGGTAATGTTTACCCGCAACTTTAGCCACCATGCCGCGTGCAACATTGATCGACATGCTAAGCTCATACTGACTTAATTTAAGGGCTGTTTTTTTCTCGGTTTGACGTGCAGCCCAGTCGAAGTCACCTTCGATGCAAGAAGTCAGTACAGCTTCTGCTTCTGCGATTGGATCGGCTTTCGCATCGATAACACCATCAACAAAACGGTGTTCTAGTGCTTTCGCTGCACGGAAATTTTTACCTGTAGTCAGCCACTGCAGAGAAGTATCTACGCCAACGATACGAGGTAGGCGCGTCATGCCTCCCCAGCCAGGCATGATGCCTAGTTTAACTTCAGGTAGGCTGATTTTTGCATCAGCCGTTGCGATACGGTATTCAGCAAGCATAGACAGCTCAACACCGCCCCCAGCCGCAACACCGTTGATAATGGCAACTTTCGGCATCGCTAGATCTTCAAGGCTGTTGTACACCGCATGAACCCACTCAAGGTATTCATTGATTGCAGCTTCACCACCAGTGAACAATTCACGGAATGCTTTTACATCAGCACCAGCACTGAATAAGCCTTTACCAGAGCGAATGATTAGGCCTTTCGCATCTGATTGTTCCAATACCGCAATTGCCGCTTGTAAATCTTCGACTGCAGGTTTACGAAGTGTGTTTACAACGTCATTTTGGTCATCGAAAATCAGCTCAGCAAACTGACCACGTGCGACAACCTGAAAGCTTTGTCCTTGGTACATAAAATTATCCTCGTTAATTCGGTCAGATTACTTGCAAAGGCCAGCAGAGATCGCTTCGTCGCGTAAGGCACCACGGAAGTCTGGGTGAGCAATATCAATAAGCGCTTCAACACGTTGTGGAACAGAAAGACCACGGAGGTCTGCACTGCCGTATTCTGTTGCAATGATCTGTACGTCATTACGTGGGGTTGTAACAGGTGTGCCTGCTGGTAGTGCAACGCGGATCGTCGACTCTAGGCCATCTTTCCCTTTATGCGTAGAAGCAAGGCAAAGAATACTGATACCGCCTTTCGACATTTGTGCGCCACGAATAAAGTCGACTTGACCACCAGAGCCTGAAATTTGGTTAAAGCCAACACCTTCAGATGCAACCTGACCTGTTAGATCAGCCATGATGCAGGTATTTAGTGATACGAAGTTATCGTTTTTCGCAATCTCATACGGGTTAACCACGGTCGATACATTACCCATTTCGATTTCTGGGTTGTTATGCACGTAGTCGATTAGATCTTGTGAACCCGCAGTAAATGCAGTGATGATTTTGTTTGGCTTGTAGTTCTTGTTGTCACCGCTAACAGCGCCAGCTTTACACAGCTCCATCATTGACTCGGTGAACATTTCGGTGTGAATACCAAGACCTTTATGGCCTTTCAACGCCATGCCCATGGCGTTAGAAATGGTACCAATGCCGATTTGGATCGTCATACCATCCTTAACATAAGGAACAACATGTGATGCAATGGTCTTTTCTAGTTCAGATGGCTCGCCACCTTTTGGACCTGCTACAGGGTGGTGACCTTCAGTAATATGAGTCACTTGATCAATGTGAATAAGGTTCTCTTCGCCGCCAATAAATGGCTGCTGGTTATTGATAACCGCGATAATGGTATCTGCATATTTCATTGCTTCTGCATTACCCACACCACCACAAGCACCCATGCTCATGTAACCATCTTCATTCGGTGGTGTCATTTCAACAACCATCACATTGGGTTGAATGTGGTTAAATAGTTGAGGGAAGTGAGAAAAATGGAAGTTGATAGTTTCAACGTTACCAATTTTTTGCATTTTGCGCTCAAGCGGCCCCATGAAAAGACTCATATGCTTGAAGCTACTACGAAATTCAGGCTTCAAAAAACCATAGGGATGAGTGATAAGGCCTGTGTATAGTTCACAGTTTTTAACGTCTTCGGCGCGTTTTTCTAACTCAAGTAAAAATAGAACAGGGGTGCCTAATAGGCCACCAGCCCAAACTGTATCTTCTGATTTTATTAGCTTCGTTGAATCAGTCAGTGAAATTAGCTTACTTTCGTAGTTCTGTTGCCAAAGTGTCATAACGACCTCTCAGATATATAGCAACTTATTGACTTTCTTCCTTACGTTTAAATAAATATCCTTTTATATATTCGGGAAGAAACAAGTTGCGAATGTAGGGTTCAGAAATAACTCCTTTTCTGTAGCGTCAATATATGTCGAGGAGGGAAGAGTTACTTTGCATTTCAGGCCAAAAGTATGACTTCATCAGTCAAAACTCACTAGCATGACACAGCTCACAATTATCCCATCTTCGCCGAACGTGACCGCAAAGTAAGACAATAAAGACAGATTAAATAGACTTTAACTTGTCATTTCCAGCCAAAGGTTTGATAGCTCAGGTCAGAAAAGACAATTGTCGATCTCCATCAACTATTTTTATTTAAAGCTAATTATTATTAATAAACATTATTAGTCGACTAATAAAACATACGTCTTATAAACGAAATGTCCTGCTAGTTATTTATTTTAATTAATAAATTTGGAATCCTATGACTATGAAAAAACTACTTATTGCAACAGCTATTGCCGCTGCGTCATTCACTACGGCATCACAGGCTTGTACTTCTATCGCGTGGAATACTGACTTTGGTACATTAACGACTCGTACGAATGACTGGGTTGAATCAACCTCGCCAATTCTAGGGACGATTAAAGCCGGCAGCGAGCGATTAATGCATGGCGTAAAAGGTCACGGCACGACCTATAAAACCCAATACGATATCCTCGCGATTCTCTCATACGGTGGCCTTGTCCATGACGGTGTAAATAGCGAAGGCTTGCAGGTCAACACCATGTATTATGCGCCAATGAGTATGCAAGACACTGGCAGCGAGACCATCTCGCAGCTTGCTCTTGGCGAGTACCTGATCGCGAATTACGCCAATGTTGAAGAAGTTGTAGAAAACATTCAAAACCTCAAAACAGAGCTGGCCTCTCACCCAAGTATTCCTAATGCGCCGACATTCCACTGGGCGCTAACCGATAAAACCGGTGATCGCGTCGTTATTGAGCACGACGAAGATGGAGTCTCTATCTACCGTGGTGATGATGCGATGGTCATGACCAATCAACCAAGTCAACAAAGCCACCTTGATGCTTGGGGCAATGCATCAGCTAAAATCACGAAGACATGGAGTGAGGCTGACTTCGGCTCTACCGGTAATACCAACCCAAGAGATCGTTTCCTACACGCGTCTTACTTTAGCGAGCAACTAGAACAACCTAGCTCTTCGGTTAATGGCATGATGAAGCTGGCAACAACGGTATTCCGTATTCCACATGATGCCGCCAACCGAGAAGTCAATGGCGAAATGGCGGGTTATGCAACAGAGTGGTCACTCACCCAAAACTTGAACAGTGGTGATGCTGTATGGGAGTACCTATGGGGTGATACTTGGAGTAACGTGAAGTTCAACTTCTATGAGGTACTTGAATCAGGTAAAGATATCCATTTCAAAATGGATTCTCCTAATTTAGCAGGCGATATCACCAAGCAAATTATTGCCTCTGGTAAATAACCAACCGTTAAAAAAAAGCGAATACACAGCCGCCACTTCGGGGGCTGTGTTTTTTCATGTTTAAAAAAGCCACCATAATCAACCATAATTCAAATTAACAGCACAATAATAACGCTTACCACACAATAGATATGGTTAATTTGTCACCTTGGTCACAAAAACTATTCAATACATGAAAAGCCAGCGAACAACAGCGATATCATACCTCTACCAACGCTAAAATAGGGCTCTAAATTGATGAGTAACAATACCTTACAGCCTATCACATCAATGTCTATCCATAAGGGGTGGGTTAAATTAATAAAGCAAACAGCTCTACAGAACAATTTGGATATCGATCATTATTTCAGCCAGCTTGATGCCTCAAGCGACCAACCTGATGTACGTGACGTCAGAGCGATTCTTCACCAAATGACCCAAGATAGTGGCGATCCTCTATTTCCCGTTCAAGCTTCTATGCATTTAAACCCACTAACATTTGGCTGTTTTTCACTTGCCTTATGGACCGCTCCAAATCTAATGCAACTGCTTAAGGATGCGTGTAAATACAGCGTTGCCATTGGCTCACCGATTCGACTGCGTTTTCATGAAACGCCCCAAGGGGATGCGGAGCTTTGGATCATAAACCATGAGCCACTAAACAAAGAATCACATATCACTTATTCAGGCGTTACCTTATACATATCCGCGATATTGCAAGTGATCCACCAAACCACAGAATTTAGCCTGCATGATATTCAAATCAAACTGATCCAATGGCCTTATGACAACCACCTCTGCGCCGAGTTTGAACAGAAAACACAATGCCAAATTTCGCTCGGTTCACCGATAAGAAAAATTTGTATTCGCCGTCAGCACCTATTTACCCCACTATCGACCAGCGATCCTGAGCTTTACCCCGTTACACATTTATTATTACGTCAGCATGCTGCTGAAATAGAAAATACTGATGTCGTTTTACAGGTCTATAAAGCACTCGATGATATGCCATCGTTAACGGATATCTCAGGCCAAAATATCGCGGCTAAAATGCTGATAAGCATAAGAACACTCAACCGTAGACTGGCAGATGTGGGGACCAGTTATAGGGGTGTCGTTGAAAAATATAAGCTTGAAAAAGCACTGCAGTTGCTCAATCAACCCAATGTGAACATGACAGAAATTGCGTTTCAGTTAGGTTTTTCTGATTTAAGCACCTTCTCTAGGGCATTTAAGCGCTGGACGGGGAGCAGTCCATCCCACTCCACTCTTCGCTAGATATGTGCGCTAGATACGTGCGTCATTTTCCACCACACGGGCACAAATGTGTCCCTATGTATGATCAAAATCAAAAGGAAGATGGATGGCATTTAAAGCTATCCTTTTGGCTTAAAATGCCAAGTTTTAACGCTCAGTTCTTGTTTTAATCATTGCCAGTTAATGCGGTAACAACAACATACCGCTATAAAAATACTGGAGCGTAAAGCTATGATGAAAGAAACACATAGAGTGTTATTTGAGCCAATGAAAATTGGCTCTCTAGTCCTCAAGAACCGTTACTCAATGGCCCCTATGGGTACACTGGGCTGTGTGGATAATGATGGCGCATATAATCAACGTGGTGTTGAATATTATGTCGCCCGAGCTAAAGGTGGGGTCGGCTTAATCATTACTGGTGTACAAATGGTCGAGAATGAACTCGAACAGTTTCCAATGCCTTCTTTGCCCTGCCCAACGAACCACCCAACGGCTTATCTTCGCAGTGCCAAAGAGATGACCGAACGTGTCCATGCTTACGGCACTAAAATTTTCGCCCAACTCACTGCGGGATGGGGACGCTCTTGTATTCCCGGCTTTTCACCTGAAGACAAACTCGTTGCACCCTCTCAGGCTGCAAACCGTTTTGACCCATCCCTTAACCACCGTGAACTCACTACCGACGAAGTGAAGTACTTCATTGGCAAATTTATCGAATCTGCAGTTATCGCCCAAAAGGCAGGGTACGACGGGGTTGAAATCCATGCAGTGCATGAGGGATACCTGCTCGATCAGTTCACAATGGAGTTCTTTAATCAGCGTACCGACCAATATGGCGGCAGCTTTGAAAACCGCTACCGTTTTGCGGTCGAAATTGTACAAGGCATCAAAGCGCTGTGCGGTGACGACTTTCCTGTTTCATTGCGCTACTCAGTAAAAGGGAATATGAAAGGCTTTGGTCAGGGGATCTTACCGGGGGAACAAGCGGAAGAGGTTGGCCGTGACATGGAAGAAGGCCTGATAGCCGCCAAATACCTACAAGATGCGGGATTTGATGCCCTGAATGTCGATGCTGGCACTTACGATTCATGGTATTGGAACCACCCGCCGAATTACTTCGAGCCGGGGATGTACAAGCCATACTGTAAAGCAGTCTCTGAGGTAGTTGATATTCCCGTACTAATGGCTGGCCGAATGGAAGATCCTGAGCTTGCCAGCCATGCCGTAAGCGCTGGTATTGCAGATGGTATTTCAATGGGCCGACCACTGCTCGCCGACCCTGACGTGGTCAACAAAATCCGCCGAGGCCGTTTTGAAGAGGTGCGTCCATGCCTATCATGCCACCTTGGCTGCCTTGGCCGTATGGCTGAAGTGGGTAACCTCTCGTGTGCTGTGAACCCAAGCTGTGGCCGTGAGGATGAATACAAACTAACGGCAACACATAAAACCAAGAAAGTGGTGGTGGTTGGCGGTGGTGTCGGTGGCATGGAAGCCGCTCGCATCGCCTCTGAACGTGGGCATGACGTGGTTTTATTTGAAAAGTCAGATAGCTTAGGCGGAAATGTTATTCCAGGCTCACAAGCCCCATTTAAACATGATGATAAGCAGCTTATCACCTGGTTTGAAGGTGAAATGACGCGTAAGAATGTTGATGTCCGCATGAATACGGCAGCAACAAAAGAAACAATTGAGGCTGAAAATCCAGACAGCATTATTTTTGCTACCGGCTCTCGTCCTACTAAGCCTTCTTGGTTAGCAGGACAAGATAAAGCAAATGTTGCTGTTGCTGAAGATGTACTCATGAACCCAGAGCAGATCACCGGTGAAACTGTCGTGGTCATTGGGGGTGGTTTAGTGGGCTCTGAAACTGCATTGTGGCTGGCTCAGAAAGGTAAGAAGGCAACTCTGGTTGAAGCCACTGACGATATAATTGGTGGCCCTCACGGTACGTGTTTTGCTAACTACCAGATGCTTAAAGAGCTATTGGTGAAGGAAAATGTTGAGATAAAAACATCCACGTTCTTAAAATCAATCACTGATAACGGTATTGAAGTGTGCTCTGCAACCGACGAGACAGTAATGGGTGAAATTAACGCTGAGCACGTTATTCTCGCTATGGGCTATAAAGCAGAGCATAGCTTGTTTGATGAATTATCGAACCAGCTCGATGTTGAAGGGATCTTTAACATTGGTGATAGCCAAGAAGCTCGTACCATCATGGCTTCTATTTGGGATGGCTATGAAGTAGCACGCTCAATTTAACAATAATAATAACAACAATAATAAAGATACGTTGTCTCCTTTGGCTGCCCCCACCGACTGGGCAGCCTTTTTTATGCCGCAACAATATTAATTGTTACCTTATGGCACCAATTGACAGCACAAGTACTAAGAGTATTATACCAACACTTACTTTTTGAACAGGAGCGCCCATGCCAGTATTACACCGCTGTATGACCGAGAACGCTTCTGTGGTCGTAATTGCTTACCTCAAACAGCCCCGTATCGCTTAGCTAAGGCAGTGAATCGTTATTTCATTCACTGCCACAAAGACTCATCACATATTCTGTTTTTGTGGCCTTCTATTTGCTTCATATTTTATGATTAATGCAAGGCACTACTATGAAACACTGGTCAAAAATGGAGATGCTCCATGAAACCGTCACCAACGAAAACATCATCTTAAAAGGCACACATAGCTACTATAGCGATGCCTATGATAATGGATTTGAGCGGTCGGTTGTTCGATATTTACACGGCGACGAAGTAAGCCGTAACTGGGAGCCTCGCTGGGAAATCGATAAGCTGTATATTGGCGATTACGTCTGCATCGGTGCCGAAGCGGTGATCTTAATGGGCGGTAACCATACTCACCGCACAGACTGGTTTTCTCTTTATCCATTTATGGAAACTATCGAAGAAAGTTACCAGTCAAAAGGAGACACCCTACTGGATGATGGTTGCTGGATAGGCATGCGGGCAATGATCATGCCCGGCGTACACATTGGCGAAGGCGCTATTATTGCGGCCAATAGCGTCGTGACTAAGAACGTGCCCCCGTACACTATCGTTGGCGGCTCCCCAGCCAAAGCAATTAAACAACGCTTTTCGCCAGAGATAACAAGCCGTTTACTGGCATTGAAGATGTATGACTGGTCAGAAGAAAAGTTTGAGGCCCTCAAGCCATTGATTTGCGCACCTGATATTGATGCGCTTGAACGTGCCCATCAGCAATACGGTTCTTAACTGCAACCACAAGAAACCGGTCAAGTTACACTGACCGGTTTTTAGGTGTTTTTAACAATTACCGCGTTTCCTGAAAACGTTGATACAAAGCTTCAATATCACTGCTGCACATAATATCCATATTGGCTTGCAGTTGTTCGAGTGACCAGTCCCACCACTTCATTTCAAGTAACATCGTAACTTGTTCCGCACTAAAACGCGGTTTAATCACCTGACCAGGGTTCCCCACCACTACAGAATATGGCGGGATATCTTTTGTGACCACCGCTCGCGCACCAATCACAGCACCATCACCAATAGTAACTCCCGGCATGATCACACATTCAGAGCCAATCCAAACATCATTGCCTACCACCGTATCACCAGCACGTTCAAAGCCTGACTTTACTTTATCGCCAAACTTACTCACATCAAATGGAAATGATGATACCCAATCGTGGCGATGCCCTTGATTGCCAGCCAACATGAATGTCGCTCCAGATGCAATGGAGCAATACTTGCCAATAATTAACTTATCGACCTCACCAAAGATACCCGACTCCCATACGGCCTTGCTTGAATGGTCCCCGAGCAAATAGCGCACACAGTGATCTTCAAAATGCTTATCATGGTAATAACCAGAATAATAGGTGTAATCACCTACCACTATATTTGGGTTACGAACATGCGCTTTGATCTCATAGCCACCCAGCCATGATGGAAAGATGGAAGAAGACATAGCTACCCCTTATAATAATTGCCGAACCGCTCTCCCAATAGCAAACATCTAACCGCTGAGCAACACAGGTATACCCATGCATTTAGAACAACTGTATTCTGCCTACCTTGGTGAACGTTACGGCATTGCCTTTTTCTCTGCTTTTGCCCAAAAGTATAGCGATGATAATCACATCAATAAATGGCAACTTCTGATACAAGTCGAAGAAATTACCGCTAAAAAGCTGAAAGATGGCTTGATCCAGCGAGGCTTTAACAACTTCGGCGACGAACAAGCGATGCAAGATAAAGGAATTAGAGATGCAGAGCAGTGGGTACATTTAGAATGGAATACACTGCTAAAGACCCTGATCCCTTGGGTAAAACCCTATGCCATTAAATACCGCGAACAAGCTCTCGCAGCCACCGAGCATCAAGAGCTGTACCAGCTGGTACAGCAGCATGAAGATGCTATTTATGACTTTCTGCTGTCTGAGAAACAAAAAGTCGATACGGGAATAGCAATACTGGAAGACTTCATTGCCTCACAGTCATAATTTATCTTCTTTAACAGCTAAGTAATTGTTATGAAATGGTGGGCAAGTAAATGCGCTTGCCGCCACACTTTTTCCATCACGGTAATCACACTCAGCGATATAGGTAACAAAACACCAAACTGTTTATTGTCGAAATGCCATCTCTGTAATAACAATCACTCATCGTTATAGGCAAAAGGCTCAAACACTTTATGGATAAACCACATAAAATCCGCTGTGTAATTTTTGACTGTGATGGCACGCTCGTCGATAGCGAAAAGCTGTGTAACCAAGCTTTGGTTAATATCTTTTCAACACAAGGTGGTACATTGAGCCTTGATGAGTGTATTCGCCATTTTCAAGGCGGAAAAATCGTTGATATTCTAGCAGAAACCCGAAAGCGTACTGGCGTAACGACGCCAATAGACATCCTTGAGCCAATGTATCGCCAAGAGTGCCGCCAGTTATTCGAAAAACATTTAGAGCCCATTGATGGTGTGCCGGCGTTACTGGTGGCACTGGAAGAAATGGGGATAGAAATGTGCATTGCCTCGAATGGCCCAGTATTCAAAATGGAACACACATTAGGGCTGACCAATCTATTGCCTTATTTCGAAGGCAAACTATTCAGCGGCTTTGAGGCCAGCAGCTGGAAGCCTGATCCAGATTTACTTCATTTTGCCGCCATGAATATGGGATACAGCTTAAACGACTGTGTTTTTGTTGACGATACCGAGAAGGGTGTACAAGCTGGCATTAATGCCAATATTCCGACCTTCCACTACGCCGCGAATGAGTATGCACCCGAAATCAACCATCCGACGGTGACCACCATCAGCACGATGCTTGAATTACTTGAGTACATTAAGGCCAAATAACTAATACCCCTCCAGTTATGTCACCAAAGCCTAGCCGGGATAAAATGAACTAGGCTTTCAACTCCGCCAGCATTCAGCTATCCAAAAACTCTGATACTCAGTATTTTTCTTTTGTTTTTGAGCTTGCGTACACTTTCTTTACCCCTGATAACCAAGCTCTCCCTATACTCAGAATAATTGTGGGGGCATAAAAGGAACCAAGCATGCATCAAATTTATCCCGTGGCTGTTATCGCAAGCCTCTCGCTCCCCCTTCAAGCACAGGCGGTAGGGGCTGCCGATATATTGCTAACAAACGCGAAGATCTACGCTCATAGCAGTGCCGATACGATTGCTATTCACGATGGTAAAATTGTGTTTGTGGGTAACGCTGCGGCAGCAGCTAGTTACCGTCAAAAAAGCACCGAGGTTATCGACCTTGAACAAGCTTTTGTAATGCCCGGCTTTATTGATAATCATAACCATGTATTTGAAGCCGCTTCAGAAGCAGGAGGAAACTGCGAGCTGGATATGGATGCATCGCTTGAAGATCAAATCCCGTTGCTAAAATCGTGTCGACAACAAGCAAAAAAACAAGGCTGGCTAATGGGCTATGGCTTTTCTCTAGATGCCGTTCTAAACGAAGACAATCGCTACACCCCACTTGAAGTCATTGATCGTATCTTCCCCAGTCAACCTGTCGTGCTGATGGAGCAAACTTCGCACTCGATGTGGGTTAACTCTGTCGCACTTGAGCTAGCTGGGATCACTAAAGATTCTCCCGAGCCCCAAGGAGGCAAGATCCTCAAAGATGAAGCCAGTGGTGAGCTCAATGGGATCCTGTTCGATAATGCTGGTGACCTCATTATGGAACTCGCATGGAACAGCTTAGAAAACCAATTCGAGCAAAGCTACGATGGTTTGATGACAGGTCTTGAAGAAGCCGCAGCCCACGGTATAACCACCATAGGTGATGGCCGGCTCTATTGGAAACGAGGATGGTATGATGTCTGGCGACAAGCCGAGCAAGACGGTGAACTGACCGCCCGAGTCTCCCTACGGCCGTGGATTTACCCAACAGATCCAATGGCGCCACAACTCGCCTTTTTAAAAAAAATACAGTCGAGTGATAAGTCGCGTCTGCTATTAGTCGATCAAGTAAAAATGTATAGCGATGGCATTATTATCAACGGCACGGCCAAAACCCTAGCACCGTATCTTGATACCTATATTCCTGATGAACCCAACGGCATTAGCTATATTCCACCAAGCCAAATGAAAAATTGGCTAAGCGAATTAGATGCTATCGGCTACAGCGCCCATATCCACGCTATCGGTGACGGTGCCGTTCGGGAATCACTCAATGCTATCGAATATGCACGTGGCCAAGGCTCAAGCAAACCTTATACCCTAACTCATGTCGAGCTGGTTGACCCTAAAGACATCTCTCGGTTTGCCAAATTGGAGGTAACAGCTGATTTTCAGGTTGGCTCAGACTACATCGCCCAACATGACCACCAATGGGCAGACGCTTTTTTAGGTACCGAACGTTCACATTCGATGATGGACCTAAGCGCTATTTTTGATACAGATGCCAATGTCACCCTAAGCAGTGATTGGAATGTCCATGATATCAACCCATTAGTTGGAATAGCCAATAGCTTAAAAATGGGTAAAACCGGCTTGCCAAGTGTGACAGATGCCATCGATGCCTACACGATAAACGCCGCTGAAAGCCTTGGGATCAGCGATATTACGGGCTCCATCAGCGTAGGTAAATCGGCCGACTTTGCCATTCTGGGCCAAGATATTACTCATCTACCAGCAGATGATATCGCCGAAACAGAGATCCTAATGACAATATTACAGGGCGCGATTGTTTTCGATGCTGAAGACTAATACCGCGCTCGCTTTGAGCTTACCCGCTATAGCTTTTCGCTTTCGGTATTGAAGCTATCCCAAGACGATTGCCATACTTGCTGTTGATATTCTTTATTCGCAGACGCATTTTGCTTGGGCTCTTTCGTTTTATCCGAATCGGTTATACTCGTGGTCTTCGCTAGCGATGCGTCTCGTTGGGTATGTGGAGTATTGTCATTCACTTGATCTAAATGCTCATCCCACACTTCCTCCACCAACGGTTGTTCTTCCCCTTGCTCACCAGACAAATCACCTGACGCGAGTACGGCAAGCTGCTCAGCTGAAGGTCGATAACCTTCTCGGCCATAGACTTTATCAAGTAAATCGATCACTGCATGTGCCTGTACCTCGCCGACCTTAATCACGCGATAAATCGAATTAGCGACATTCTGCACCCCCAATATTGCATCAATACCGATGTGCTGCACCACTTCGTCACGCTCTGCTTTTGCCGATTTATTTCCCGCCGCATAAGCCAACGACAACCAAATATAAGCAACTGCGGCATCATTAGCACCCGCACCAAGATACATTTTGGCCACTAATTGCTGCGCTTCGGCATCACCCTGCTCTGCGGCACGCTCAAGCCAATAAGTAGTACGCAGCTTATTTTTGGCCACCGCAATACCGGTTTGATAACAATATGCCGTTTTCAAACAAGCTCGAATATCGCCTTGTAAGGCACCACGAACTCGCCAAATAAAGGCTTCATCTGGGGCTTTATTTTCCGCTATATCAGAGACATACCAATCGCCTAAAAAAGATTGAGCGGGTATATATTCAGCCTCTGCAGCGGCATGGATATTTTGAAGGCCAGCTTCAATATCGATTTCTGTGCCAAAGCCACGAATTTGATAGCGCCCTAATTCAAACTTTGCGGCAATATCATTATTATTCGCTTTAACGACATGTTCCCAATAGATTGATTTCGCTTCGCCTTCAGGATCATCAATATCCATTTTACACAGGCGAGCCAATGCATTTTGCGCGATGGTATTCTCTTGCTTTGCCGCTTGATAATACCAACCGAGAGCTTCCCGCACGTTGGTCAGTTCATATTCTTTTGCTAACGAAAGCTGGCTCGATACATGCCCTGTTTGTGCCTTAAAAATCTTATCTTCACGCTCTGCAATTTTTGCTCTTTCAAGCACTCGTTGATAATTATCGTCTTTCAAGCGTCGCTCTATTGCGAGTTTACTGTTCATTTTCTGAGTCGAAAAATAGCGGTAAACCACCCAGCTGAGCACACCACCAGCAACACTCAAACCAATAAGTAGGTTAGACATAATTCCTCAACTGCATAAAATAGAACACTCACCCCTGTATTATCGACTCTCAGCTTCAAAACTAAAGTGATATCACCATTAATCACCGCTCAAAATACAATTTAAGCCATTAAATCAACAATAAAAGCATAAGGCTGCTAAATTTATTTATGGTTTATTTGGATATATCGCAAGGAGAAAGGATGTTTCTCGACTATTTTGCGTTAGGCGTATTGTGTTTCGTGGCTGTTTTTCTGTTCTACGGGATCATTGCTATTCACGATATACCTTACGAAATTTCAAAAAAACGTAATCACCCGCATCAAGACGCCATTCATTATGCAGGTTGGGTCAGCCTATTCACCCTGCATGTGTTATGGCCATTTTTATGGATTTGGGCAACATTGTGGCGTGAAGACCGCGGTTGGGGATTTACTCAAATTCAAAATGAACAAAATGAGCTCCATCACGAGGTTATAAAGTTAAGTGAGCACGTCGAACGACTCACCGAAAAAGTGGCCAAATTGGAAGTTGCTCAAGCCCAGCAAATGAATGCCGCAGCCTCTGTAAATAAGCCCGAACAAGGAGATGAGCGCTAATGGATTTATTACTCATTCTCACTTACACCGCACTTTGTATTGCCGTATTCAAAATATTTAAGATCCCGCTCAACAAGTGGACCGTACCGACTGCCGTTCTTGGGGGCATCATTCTAATTGGTACCCTGATTTTACTGATGAATTACAATCACCCGCATACCAACTATGGTGGACAATTCTTTGTTACCACGCCTATCGTCCCTGGGGTTAGAGGGAAGGTCATTGATGTACCTGTTAACGCAAACGACCCCATTAAAAAAGGCGATATGCTATTCAAAGTCGACCCAACGCCGTATGAGGCAGAGGTTACTTTACTTCGTGCCACATTGGCAGAAGCCAAGCAGACGGTACTAGGACTAGAAGCCGCTTATAAAGCCGCTCAAGCCAGCACCGCCAAAGCCATGGCCGAACGTACCCGAACGCTGACTGAGTTCAAGCGTTATGAGAAAGGCTTCAAACGCGGCGCTTTTACCGCATCAGAAGTGGATAATCGTCGGCAATTCTATCGCAGTGCTGAAGCATCACTTGCTGCGGCAAGGGCAGAAGAGCAACGGGCAAAGCTGGCTTACGAATCTGAAATCATGGGCGAAAATACCGCTGTAGCCAAAGTACGAGCACAGTTAATTCAAGCCGAATTTAATTTAAATGAAACCATTGTTTATGCCCCAACCGATGGCTACGTCACACAAGTCACTTTACGACCTGGAATGATGGCAGTACCGTTACCACTGCGCCCAGTTATGACATTCATTCACCAAGAAGAGCAGTTTTATATCGGCGCGTTCCGCCAGAATTCGTTACTGCGCCTAGAGCCTGGGTTTAAAGCTGATTTCATCTTTCGTGCCCTACCGGGAAAAACCTTTGCTGGCGAAGTTGTAGAAGTATTGCCCGCCATAGGCGAAAGCCAAGTACAGGCTGCGGGGGTTCTTTATGGTAGCGAGCAGCTTCTCCGCCAAGGAAGGCCACTGGTCAAACTCAAGATCACTGATGACCTTACTCCTTATCACCTACCACAAGGGACCAATGTTGAAATTGCCGTTTATTCCGACAGCTTCGAGCATGTTTCGGTTATGCGTAAAGTTTTGATCCGAATGAAGAGTTGGCAGAACTACTTGTTCCTTGATCATTGATCCGTAGCTGAAAATAAAAAAGGGCTGCGCTGTGTATCACACAGGGCAGCCCTTTTTTTAAATTCTAGCAACAAAGCCGCTTATCACTAGATGAAAAATCTTATTGGGCTTTTAATGTTCCGCGCTCAACCAATTCGACCGGGATCATCAATTTCATCAACGCCCGGTCATCACTTTGTACTTGGTTTAAAAGTAGCTTCACCGATTCTTTGGCCAAGCGATTAAAATCCTGTTTGAACGTCGATAGTTGATAGCCAACCCAAGCTGCTTGCGGAATATCATCAAACCCGAGAACTTGGAAATCCTCTGGGATCGACAGGCCAAACTCAACTTTAGCCACATCCATCAAGGCGATTGCCAGCATATCGGTAGAACAGAAGAAAGCATCTGGTCGCTCACTTTCACTCACAGATAAAGCCTTTCGAATACCGTCTAACGCCAGCTCATAACTATAACTAGCATTAATCTCGCTAGGAGCATGGCCTGTAAGGTCAAGTAACTCTTCAGTGAAGCCATCAAAACGCTCGGCATTAGTATAAGACGGAATATCACCCGTTAGGTAAGCCGGCTTTTTCGCACCACGTTCAACAAACACACGTGCAGCCATTTTCCCAGCACTGTAGTTATCGCTGATGGCCGAACTACATGACGTTCCTTCCTCAACCCGAGCAAATTGGACGATGGGAATATTGAAGTCTTTGCACTCTTCATAAAGCGCAGTATTGAACTGGGCAGACGCCGCCATAACACCGTCAACGCGGTATTGAAAAATATTGGGAATAGAGTGCTGTTGCTGATCATCCAACACCCAAGGGATCAGTACTGCCGAGTAACCATTCTTTTGTAGCTCTTTACTCAGTAGCTGCAAGGTTTCCATATGGATGGGGTAATCAGAATCAGGGAAGACTAGGCCAATCAGCTTCGACTCATTAGTCGTTAGACTGCGAGCAAATGCATTAGGACGGTAATTCAGCTCTTTAGCAGCAGCAAACACCTTTTCACGCGCAGTCTCAGAAACTGAGCTACCATCGATGAATACACGGGACACCGTTGACTGGGACACGCCAGCTAACTTAGCAACATCGCTCGCAGTAACAGGTTGTTTTTTAACGGACATATCAGGGCTTCGTTGAACAATACTGACACAATTATACCAAAATCCTCTTTGAATGCGCATGCAAAATTATATCCTCCGCCGGAAAAACATAAATGCCGAAATAGAGCCTATTGAATAACGCCAGCCAAACACAGAAAAGCCGCTACCAGCGCTCGGACTGGTAACGGCTTTTATCGTTTTTAAACGGTTATTAGAAGTAGTAACGAATACCAGCAGAGAACTTGTCGTCAGCATTCACAAATTCGGTACCGCTCAACTTATCTGTCCCTTCATCAAACTGGTATTCAGCCCAAAGTAGGAATGTGTTCTTGGTGAAATGGTATTCCATCCCCGGGGTAAACGTCTTACGCTCATAGCCCTTAGCACGACCATCGGTTTCCGTCATGTAGTTAACATTAAAAGTTGGGCGGAAGCCGTTTTCAAAGTGGTAGTGGGTGTATAGCTCACCACCGCGTGAGTCAAAGAACTCCTTGTTACTCGCCACTTCCCAGCTATCCGCCATGTGGTAAGTCAAGCCTAAGAAGTAATTCGCAGTACTATAGTTAAGGCCAACCAAACCAATACGGGCGGTATCACCATTCTTCATATTGCTCTGAGCAACACCATCCAGATCTGTCACTTCATTCTGATGGTATGCAGCACCGACCGTCAGGCCTGGTGCGACTGGGTATAGTACTGATGCACCAATACCGTTCTTCAATGTTGCAGTTGCATCACCTGCCAGTGCAACATCTGTACGTGTTGTCTGGTAAGTAAAGCCGTATTTCAATTCACCAAGGTTGTTGCGGTAAGTCAGTGAGTTAGCCGCGCGGCCAGTACCACTGCTGATACCCCAGTCAGAAAGGTTGTAAACGTTGGAGCCACGAGTACCGTAAGTACGGCCCATATCAGTGAACCAAGCTACATCATAAAATGTTGACCACTGCTTAGTACCCGCAGCAATTTTTCCGTATTTGTCGTGCTCAACGCCGGCATATAGAAGACGGTCATAAATATCGTTACCGTTAGAGCCTGAGTTATAACCCCACTCGGCATGACCAAACCCCTGCCAGCCATTGTCTAGCTGCTTCACGCCTTTCAGGCCAAAGCGCGAACTGCCGCTGTTCCATACAGGATCGGTATCACCGCCATTATCTTGGTAGCGTGCTTCAAAACGACCATCGATCGTTAGACTATCACCATTGTCATTCACAAACGTGTGGGCAGCAAAAGCAGAGCTAGAAGTCAGTGCTGCTAATACAATTAGAGAAAGTTTTGTTTTATTCATCATACTGCTTGTCTCACGATCAGGCGTCAGCCACCCTCAGGCTGATTCCCGACAAATTGATAAATTGGAATAATATTTTTTATAAAAATGGGCGCCCTATAAGGGCGCCCAACGTCGCACAGGCGTGCTACCTTTCACAAAAGGATCAGTGGAGCGCTGATTACAGTGAAGGGTTTAGGATTTGTTGAGTACGCTCAAATACATCCAAACCTTGCTGCTTCAGCCAGTATGGTAGGTCGATCAGTACCCAGTTTTCAGATAGTTTGTCACCGTCACGGTAATAAACATCAACAACTTGCATGTCGGCACGGACTTCACCACCTGTCATACCCAAGAAACCACCTGTTGGCGTATTTGATAGGTTTGGCCAGCCGAAGAAGCACGAGAAGTTGCCTTCAGCAAAACGGCAGACGTGGCCGTTAAACTTCTTATCTTTTAGGTTGTTACGGAATGGTAGCTGGTGCTGCTGCTGGTAGCGTGGAATGGTGTAAGAAGCACCGATACCGCACGGGCCGTACCAAATCATGTCTTCAGACCAGCTCTTCGCTAGTACTTCTGGTGGACAACCCATTGCACCGCTTTCGTTAAGTGCAGATAGATCATCAACCATCTTGTTAACAAGAGCCAAAGTAGCAACACCTTCTTCTGGCGCCGCATCTTCGAACAATAAGCCGTCGTGGTTGCGAGGGCCAGGGTAAACAAAGTGCTTACCGGTTGACGGTGGCAGTGGGTAGCAACCAGCTTGATCCATCATGCCAAGCAAGTCTAAGAAAAGACCCGTCTTCGTAATTTTACCGTTTTCAACACAGTTAAACTCTGCATAGCGAACGTTCATGATCTTGCCTGTTGGGCGCATTCCTAGGAATTCACCGTCTAGTAGGCCCATGAAGTGGCCCATACTCATAACCCAAGTTTCACCAGCCGTCACTTCGTTCTCACCGCCGATGAAGATGTCTTGACGACGCTGCATGCGAGTCATTGACTTCATAAGTGGCGACCAGAAAGTGTCAGCAGCCGCTTGCGCGCCTTCTTGCTCGCGGAATGGGTAAACGCCGCGCCATAGGTAATCTTCAGAAGTGTGTGCCTTCAGCACTTCAGCAACATTCTCGTGAGTTGCATTTTCAATCGCATCGAAATATTCACGTACGATGCGTTTAGCTTCTTGATACTTGCTCATTATGCAAATTCCTATCTTGATACATATTGGCTGTTTTCAGCCAAGAATTAAGGTTGCAGGCTCCGCATCTCACGAAGCCTATAAATCTGATTTAAGCGGTTACTTGTGCTTTCTCTTTCTTGGCAAAAACACCGGTTTTTAATGTTTCTGGCAGGGTTAGCCATAGTAAGCCAGCTAGCACCCAGACGATTGGAGAGCCCCACATTGCTGTCTGAAGATCTGAGCGCTCTTGAATGTAGATCAATACCATCGGTGCCCACATACCAATCAAACGGCCGCCGTGGAATAGTGCCGCACCGAAGCTACGTAGATGAGCTGGGAATAATTCAGAGAAATAGCCGCCCCATACCGCACTTGATGCCAGGCCGAAGTTGTAAATCAGACCTAGAATGGCAAGCATGTTCAGGCCCATGAAAGTAACGTCTGACGGTGCGATAAAGAAGATAGATGCCATGATACCGGCAAGAATAAAGCCGAACGCATTAACCTTACGACCCCATTTATCAGCAACAGCTCCCCATACCCAAGCACCCAGTAGGCTACCAAACGCCGAGATAGAGAAGATGATCCCCATGGTCTGGCCATCGAACATACGCACTTCTTTTAGGTACGTCGTAACAAAGCCACCGAAAAATTGGAAACCGTAAAAATTCAAGCCAGATAGTAATAGGCAGGTTAAAGTGATCTTAAGGTTACGGCCACGGAACATCTCGCCCCAAGAGCCCTTTTTCACCTCAATGTCTTTACCGTTTGCGTCTTGTTGTGCTTCTTCACCAAACGCAATCACTTTTTTATCACTTGGCAATATAAAGATCATGGCTGCTGCAGCAACTAGCGGTGGAACACCACCAACAATCATCATGTTTTCCCAAGATGCATTGATACTAGATAGATATGCTGCATACGCACCCATCGCCATGACCGCAACAGAGAACATACTTGATGCAAAAGCCGTCAATTTACCGCGTACAGAGTCGGTAAATAGGCCGATCATCAATGACACCGCAACCGTAAAGTAACCACCTAACGCAATACCAACGATGAATCGCATTGCAGCCCAGCCTTCGTAGCTGGTAAAGGTCATGTTAAGAATTGTCGCTGCACCGTTAATGGCCGTGATCGTGATAAGGACGTTTTTTTTGCCGAAACGGCTCGCGAACCATGCACAGCTTAGTGCACCAATTAACGCCCCTAATGACTGCCAAGTGTAGAACTGCGCGGTGTGTGCCAGCGTAATGCCTTCATATTGGTCGACGATATAAGGTCGGACGTAATCAATAACCACGAAGTTATAACAGTAAAACACGTAACCAACCAGAATCGCAAAGTAGGCTGCCGCGCGTTGCACCATTGGAACTTCGTTCATGTGTTTCTTCGTTGTCATGAGCGAATAATCCTCTAAATTTATTTGTATCACCTTTGTTAATACTTAAGGCGATCGAAACAGTTTTGTGGAAATTTACCCTCCCCTGTTTCTTGAGGCAGATATTACACACTCACCAAGGGTAAAAACTGTGACATGAATCAACTTTAAATGAATGCGCACCCAAAAGAGGTTTTTACGGGATATTGATCACATCGAGTATAATTACTGAGCAATATCGCATTTTCACGAGAAAGAATTGATCGTGATCACGCAAACAGCCCGTTTTTTACGCGAGCCATCGTTATTTAGGTAATATTCAGCTCGAGAATCACTCGGGCTCAGCCCATAAAAGAGAAGGTAAAGCCATCGATGGTTGCGCATTCAAGCATTTTAGTTATGGTGATATATATTGCATTCACTATATTAATTAGCTACTTAGTCAACAAAAAATCATCGAACAGTGGTGATTTTTCTACTGGAGGTAAACAATTTGGCTGGTTAACGGTAGGTATTTCAATTCTTGCCACCTACATCAGCGCAATGACGTTCGTAGGCATGCCGGGCTGGGTTTATAGCGATGGAATGAAGGCAATTGCTATCCACCTCAACTATCCGATTGTGATTTTCTTTGCCGTAGTGTTCTTTATCCCCGTTTTCTACAAGCTGGGGCTCACTTCTATCTATGAATACCTAGAGCACCGCTTCGGGGTGATAACTAGAACAATAAACTCTTTAGTTTTCATTGTTGTACAGTGTATTTCATCAGGCATAATTTTATATGCTGTATCACTTATCCTCATACGCGTGCTGCCTATCTCGATTGAAGAGGCCATCATTTATATCAGCCTGTTTACCGCGATTTATACTTTTGCCGGGGGTATATCGACCGTAATATGGACAGATGTAATGCAATCGGCCTTTCTGCTCGTGGGGTGTATTGCCATTTTCGTCACATTATTGATGAACATACCTGAGCTGGGTACGCTCCCAGAATTATCAAGTAAACTAACGATGGCTAACCTATCAACAAGCTTCAGTGATGACACAACCTTAATGGCAGGGCTCATTGCTGTCAGCTTCTTGCATCTGAGTGTTTACGGCTCCAATCAGTTAATTATTCAAAGAACATTGGCAACGAAGTCGGTTGAAACCGCTCAGCGCTCGATGCTGGTTTGCGGCTACGGTGCTTTCTTTATTTATTTATTCTTTAGCGTTATCGGTGTTTTGCTGTTTATTTTCTACGGCGGTGAGCAATTTGAAAATAGCAATAATGTCATTCTCGACTTCGTGTTTAACCATACCCACCCCATTATTGTTGGCTTAGTCATGGCATCATTATCTGCAGCCGCCATGTCAACGTTAGATTCGTCCTATAATTCAATGGCGACGGTAGCAACATTCGATATCTATAAACGCTTTTTCAAGAAAGAGGCGTCAAACGCGCACTATGAAAAAACCGCAAGGCTATTAAGCATTGCCTGCGCGATTTTTGTAATCGTGCCTGCGATGCTTGCAGTATCAAATGAAAGTGTACTGAAAAGTATTGCCAGCCTAACGTCGATTTTTGTCGGCATTCGTCTGGGCTCTTTTTTACTTGGGTTATTTTCACGTAAAGCCAATGAAATTGGCATCATTGCCGGAAGTATCACAAGTATCCTTGCGATTCTGGTTTGCTTTAATAGCAATGTAGCCTGGCCATGGTTTGCCCCTGCTGGCACCGTCGCTTTTGTTGCGACTGGATTACTGGTTAGCCAGTTCAAGGGTGAAGTCACCACCGAACAGCACGCTTTTATCCAAAAACAAAAAACACTATATAGTGCACCAACCGTTAGCCAGTATATGCTTTTAGTATTCGCTGCTTTTACGGTTGCATCTTGTTTTTATCTGCCGACACTGCTGGCGAACGTACTAAATTAAGGAAGTTACTATGTTATCTATATTCGATATCTACAAAGTGGGGGTTGGCCCATCCAGCTCACACACCAATGGACCTATGTTAGCCGGTTATGATTTTTATCAAAAAGTAGCGAAGCAACTGGATAGCATTACCCGAGTACAGGTTGATCTATATGGTTCACTTTCTCTCACGGGTAAAGGCCACCATACCGATCGAGCAAGCATTCTCGGATTAATGAACAACAAGCCAGATTGCATTGATATTGTTCAGGCCAATCAAGCGATAGCAGAAGGGAACGAAAACAAAACCCTACACTTCGGTGGTAAGAAAACGATCCAATTTGATACTGACACCGACATGCTTTTTCACACTAGCAACTTGCCGTTGCATGAAAATGGTATGACAATCAGTGCGTTTGATAAAGCTGGTAAGCAGCTTTTCATTGAAACCTATTATTCAATTGGTGGTGGCTTCATCGCTACAGCTGATGAATTGCAAAAAGGGAAAGCCACCAGTGATGTGACAGTCCCATTCCCCTTCCAGTCTGCTGATGACATTTTAACTACAGCTGATACAAACGGCATAAGCATTGGCGCAATGTTTCTGCGCAATGAACTGGCCTTTCGCTCGCAAGAAGAGCTCGATTTCAAAGCCAATCAAATTTGGGAGGTGATGACATCTTGTATGCAGCGTGGCTTTCAAACCGAAGGCATTCTAGAAGGCGGGCTCAATGTTGTACGCCGTGCGCCTGCGTTATTGAAGAAGCTGGAGTCAAACAAAGACATAGATAATGACCCTATGACCATTCTTGATTGGGTGAATGTGTTTGCTTTTGCTGTAAGCGAAGAAAATGCTGCTGGAGGGCAGGTAGTCACCTCCCCGACCAACGGTGCTGCTGGTGTCATTCCTTCAGTGTTGATGTATTACAACAAATTCATCGGTGAGCTAACGCTACCGCAGATCAAAGATTTCTTGGCCGTGTCAGCGGCGATTGGCATGCTGTATAAAATGAACGCTTCAATATCTGGGGCAGAGGTTGGCTGTCAGGGCGAAATCGGCGTGTCTTCATCCATGGCTGCCGCTGGGCTTACCGCTATCCGTGGTGGCAGCAATGAGCAAATCTGCATGGCTGCCGAAATTGCCATGGAGCACTCACTGGGTATGACCTGTGACCCAATCGGCGGTTTGGTACAGATCCCATGTATCGAACGTAACGCCATGGGCGCGATGAAAGCCATTAATGCCTCGCGTATGGCACTAAAACGAAACAGCAAATCGTTAATTTCACTCGATAAAGTCATTGATACTATGTACCAGACGGGTAAAGACATGAACAAAAAATACCGTGAAACCTCACTTGGTGGTTTGGCGATGATCCACCTAGCGCCGCCCTGTGAATGATAACGATATAAGAGTGGTCTGAACCACGATAAGCACCATGAAAAAAGGGCTGACATATTGTCAGCCCTTTTGTATTTTTAACTATCGCTACGTCTTAGAATACGTAAGCGAAGTTGAAGCCACCACCGTTGTCAGTCGTGCTAGATGTGTTGCTGAATTCGTTCAGCTTGTTGTGTTTCGCTTCAAAAGACAGGATTGTTTTCGGTGTGAACGCGTAAGATACGCCTACTGCGTAAACTTGACGGTCACCCGTTACCTCACCTTCGCCATCGAAATCAACGTGCGATGCATAAGCATACGGACGGAAACCAGACTCAAGTGCGTAGTGTGCGTACACATCGACAGCGTTAGCGTCTGCCCATTCAGCAGTAGGACCACCTAGTAGACCGGCTTTATGGATGTTTTCACCCATGGTGTAAACCGCTGCGACTTTCAGGCCACCAGCAACATACTGACCACCCAGAGTAACTGCTGTTTGCTTGTCACCGTCTTCAAGACCATTCACGTTTTCGCCATTTTCAACTTCGACCTTATTTTCAAGGTAGGCAACACCAAGGCTCAAGCCTGAATCAAAGTCGTAGCTCGAAGATACCGCAACGTTGTAGTCACGTGTTACTGTTTCCTCGTCGGTTTCACCATTACTGGTGAAGCCGTAATGCGCAGATACGTTCAAGCCATCTCTGCTGTAACGGTATGCTACTAGGTTATCACCACGACCTGTCGCAGCAAAACCACCGTCAGTACCTTCTGAGTAGATTGGCGTTGCATCTGGGTCGATGATGATCATGTTGTCCATGTAGCGAGCAACATCGTGATAAGCAGACCACTGCTTACCAAAACGCAGGCTACCTTTGTCTTCATGAGCAACAGTGAAGTAACCCAAACGGTTACGGAAGTTATCACGGCCTGAAGTAGGGTTGTTCAAGAACTGATCCCACTCTAGTTTTGCATCCAGCGCCCAACCATTTTGTAGCTGACGTTCGAAACCAAAGTTTAGAATACTACGGCTTGCTGAGAAGACATCATCTTCACCCCATACAGGCTGAAATGCGTCAAGGACAAAAACACCGCCTACGTCAAACTTATTTTGATCGTCTTCATAAAGGGTATAGGCAGATGCTTGGCCAGCTAGCAAAGCGGCAGGAATTAATAGCGCTGATAGTTTAAGTTTCATCAATAAATACTTCTAATGATAGGTTTGACAATATTTTTCTGTGTGAGAAAGGTATCAAACTTTTCACCACATTGTAATAGTAAACTAGTACATTATACTTATTT
>NZ_JAKJSJ010000097.1:0-15930 GCF_050336715.1 Photobacterium makurazakiensis | reverse complement strand
CCATAAACTATCTCAATTAAATACTATATAAAATCAGTTTCTTCCTCATTTCCTATATTAACGTACCTTTTATTCGTGCTGGGATAGCGTCATAGTTATGCCCAAAATCAACAGTTTCCTATTGGGACTTAATTGAGTGAGGCGGTATCAATGTCCTTTATTTACTGTCTTTCTATATAGGTATACCTTTATGTTTCTATCTGGATGTTAGTGCGCACTCGATATATATTTCCACATAACTCATTGATTTAAATGGGTTACTTGTGACGGTTTCTACAGGGAGACAATCGGCGTCGTGTTGTGTGTGCCGAAAGTTCAAGATGAAAAATCACCTTGATCACCGCCAGCACCCCTCATTGTCCACTGGTGAGGATAATGTTATTTCAGGTAGTTAAGCAACATCTAATCACCTTGCCACTGACCATCTAGCCACTTATTGCTGTTTTTTTAGCTAAATACGCCGCTAACATCCTTTTATCGCAAGGTATTTATCTGGTTTTCAGTTATAATTCACCGCAACATAAGTGCGAAAAGAACTCCATGAATCAATATCTAGCTATCACTTCACGAGGCCTTGAAAACCTCCTTGCAGAAGAATTAGAACAACTTGGCGCAAATAACATCCAAGTTGTTAGTGCCGGCGTACGTTTCAAAGCCGAACAAGCAATGGCTTACCGCTGCTGTTTATGGGTGCGTACCGCTTCCCGAATTATTCAGGTACTAAGCGAATTTAATGTTCGTGATGATATGGACCTGTATCTTGGTGCAACGGCTATCAATTGGCCTGACTACTTTGGTAGTGACACGCGTATCATTGTTGACTTCAATGGTACTAACCGAGAAATTCGAAATAGCCAGTACGGTGCAATGAAGGTTAAAGATGCCATCGTTGACTGTTTCACAAAGGCTGATCTTCGTCGTCCAAGTATCGACCGAGAACGCCCAGAACTTCGTATTCACATGCGTTTATCGGGTGAGAAAGGGGTACTTGGCCTTGATATGGCGGGTAGTGGTCTTCATCAACGTGGTTACCGCAGTGAAGCGGGTAAAGCACCGTTACGTGAAACACATGCTGCTGCGCTCGTCATGAAATCTGGCTGGACCGTTGATAAGCCACTACTTGACCCTATGTGTGGTTCAGGTACGTTGCTGATTGAAGCTGCAATGATTGCGGCGGGTATTGCACCTGGTATTAAGCGTCAACGTTGGGGCTTTGAATCAATCAAAGACTTTGACAAAGAAGCTTGGTTAGAAATTCACGCAGAAGCGAAAGTTAAGTCGCGTCGTGGTCCAGCGAAACTAGAGACTAAGTTCTTTGGTCGAGAAATGGATCACCGTGTATTAAGCATTGCTCGTGATAATGCTGGTCGTGCAGGTGTCAAAGATCTTATTGATTTTGAATATGGCGATGCAACCCAGTTGACATCACCAGAAGGTTTTTCAAACGGTACTATTCTATGTAACCCTCCTTATGGTGAGCGTTTGGGCACAACACCTGAACTGATCACTTTGTATACCGAGTTTGGTAATCGCTTGAAACTGGCATTTGCGGGTTCTACAGCGGCCATTTACTCGTCAAATAATGAGCTACTTAGCTGTTTACGCATGCGTGCGGATAAACAATTTAAGCTAAGTAACGGCGCACTAGATTGTGTTCTTAAAAGTTATTTGATTACTGCGGGCGGTGTTAAGAAGGTTGAAGGTGAAAAAGAAGGCCAGCTTGAAGACAAACAAGTTGCCCCTGATTTTGCCAACCGTCTAAAGAAAAACATTACCAAGTTGAAGAAGTGGGCAAAAAAAGAAGGCATTGAATGTTACCGCATTTATGATGCTGATTTGCCTAACTACAATGCAGCAATTGATCAGTATAAAGATTATCTGATTATTCAAGAATACGCGGCACCAAAGACAGTTCCGGAAGAAACCGCACGCCGTCGTATTATGGATATTCTACGTGCAACCATTCAGGTGACGGGTGTTGATAACAACAAAGTTATCTTGAAAGTACGAGAGCGCCAGAAAGGTAAGAACCAATACCAGAAGCTGTCGAGTGCTGAACGTCATATGACAGTTAATGAGTTCGGTGTAGAGCTTAAGGTTAATCTTTATGATTACCTTGATACGGGGTTATTCCTTGATCACCGTATTACTCGTCGCAAGCTGGGTGAAATGGCAAAAGGTAAAGACTTCCTTAACTTATTTGCTTATACCGGTTCTGCATCTTGTCATGCCGCTTGTGGTGGTGCGAAATCGACCACAACAGTTGATATGTCGAATACCTATTTACGTTGGGCTCAGGAAAATATGGAGCTGAACGGTAAGGTAGGGAACGAGCATGAATTTATTCAAGCAGACTGTTTACAGTGGCTACAAGAAGTTGACGATACGTTTGACCTGATCTTTATTGATCCGCCAACGTTCTCAAACTCTAAGCGAATGAATCAGAGCTTTGATGTTCAGCGTGATCACATCATGTTGATGGAAAACCTTAAGCGTATGCTTCGTCCAGAAGGACAAATTGTTTTCTCGAATAATAAGCGCCAATTCAAGATGGACTTCGAGAAACTGGAATCGCTTGGTTTACAGGCCAAGAATATTTCTGATAAAACATTACCAATGGACTTTGGCCGCAATAAGCAGATCCACAACTGCTGGATTATTACCCACAAGGAAGATTAAGTGCTAATAAAGCTTTATAGCACACAGGGATGTCACCTATGCGAGCAGGCTTATAGCCTGCTTGTACAGGTTGGGGTTGAAGAGCGCGTTCAAACGGTTGATATAGCCTTTGATGACGCGCTTTTTTCACGTTACGGCATCACAATTCCTGTGCTTGCAATTGAACAAAACGATTCTTCTTCTACAAGCTCCGAGCTTGGTTGGCCTTTTGATGTCGATCAGCTTGCTGCATGGTTAAACAATAATGGCATTAATTAAAATCAGTAACGCTCAGTTAGCGTACGGCGATCACGCACTGCTAGATAAAGCAGAGTTTCTTCTTCACACCAAAGAGCGTGTTTGTTTGGTTGGTCGTAATGGTGCGGGTAAATCAACCTTAATGAAGGTGATTGCCGGTGAGGTACTGCTTGATGATGGCAGTATTCAGCGTCAATCAGAACTTAAAGTGTCACGATTAGAGCAAGATCCACCTCGTGATTCTGAAGGAAGCGTCTTCGATTACGTCTCTGAAGGTTTGGCTGAAATTGGTGAGGTTCTGAAAGAGTACCACCATCTTTTAGACTTAATTACCCATGAAGCAACAGATTCTAATTTTGCAAAGCTTGCTCGCGCACAAGAAAAAATTGACCATGCAAATGCATGGCAGTTCGATAGCAAAATTGCGTCAGTGCTTGAGCATCTACAACTTGAACCCAATACGTTATTAAAAGATTTATCGGGTGGCTGGCAGCGTAAAGCTGCGTTGGCTCGCGCACTGGTTTGTGACCCTGATATTTTGTTACTCGATGAGCCAACAAACCACTTGGATGTTTCTACCATTGAATGGCTAGAAGGGTTTCTTAAAGAGTTTAACGGCGCCATTATCTTTATTTCTCACGACCGTGCTTTCATTCGTTCCATGTCGACGCGCATTGTTGATCTAGACCGTGGTCAGTTAGCATCTTTCCCTGGTGATTATGATAATTACCTTGAAGCTAAAGAAGAAATGCTGCGTGTAGAAGCCGAGCAAAATGCCGAGTTTGATAAAAAGCTTGCTCAAGAAGAAGTTTGGATCCGACAGGGGATTAAAGCACGTCGAACTCGTAATGAAGGCCGTGTTCGTGCGCTAAAGCAGTTGCGTCGAGAGCGAAGCGAACGCCGTGAGGTGGTTGGTAAAGCAGACATGCAACTTCAGGATGCTCAGCGTTCTGGCAAGATCGTATTTGAAGCCGAGCACATCAGCTACAGCTACGGTGATAAGGCAATCATTAACGACTTTAGCTTTAATGTGATGCGTGGTGATCGTATCGCCCTGATTGGACCAAATGGTTGTGGTAAGAGTACCTTACTTAAAATCATGCTGGGTAACCTTGAAGCGGAAGGTCATTTCCATTGCGGGACAAAAATCGATGTTGCTTATTTTGACCAATATCGCGAAGTGTTAGACCCAGAAAAAACCGTTATGGATAACCTTGCTGACGGTAAACAAGAAGTAACGGTTAATGGTAAATCACGTCATGCGCTGGGCTACTTGCAAGACTTCCTTTTCCACCCTCGACGTGCGCGTACACCTGTAAAAGCACTTTCAGGTGGTGAGAAAAACCGACTGTTACTGGCGAAGCTTTTCCTTAAGCCTAATAATTTATTGGTGCTTGATGAACCAACTAACGATTTAGATATCGAAACTTTGGAACTTTTAGAAGAAATTCTTGCCAACTATCAGGGTACATTATTATTAGTGAGTCACGATCGTCAGTTCGTAGACAATACCGTTACAACAAGTTGGATTTTCGAAGGTAATGGTGTCATTGATGAATACGTTGGTGGCTATCATGACGCGCAAGAACAACGTACAAATTCGCTAAGTCAAAGAGCGAAAGAGCAGGCATCTCAAATTGAAGCCGCTAAAAAGAAAGACGAGAATAAGCAGCGACAGACTGACCGACCTAAAGCAGGTAAGAAGCTTTCTTATAAGCTGCAAAAAGAGTTGGAAGATCTGCCGTTAAAGATTGAAGAATTGGAAAACGAAATTGCTGAATTGCAGGAAAATATCAATGATCCTGCGTTTTTTCAAGATGTGAAGAATGATACTGAAGCTGTATTGAGCCGCTTAGCTGATGCAGAAGCTGAGTTTGAAGTAGCATTTGAGCGTTGGGAAGAACTAGAAGCAATGCAAAAGGAATCTTAATGCAACACAAGACATTAAAGCTATCGACACTGGCGATTCTTATCGCTGGTGCTACGCATGCCAATGCAGCCGTATACCGGGTTGTAGAAGTGAATGCATCAACTGAAGTCGCTAATAATCAGTACTTCCCTGAAGTGACACTTGATCTGGAAAAAAATATTCGATTTTACGGTCAGGGTGTTTTTGCATCAGAACCAGTGGATAGTTGTTTTACTGATAGTAGTTGTTTTGATAAATCAGAAAATTACCAAGTTTTTGGTGAAAGCCGCTTTGGGTCTGACGGTATTAACTACCGAGATGAAATTGCCTTTACTAGTGATAACTTGCAAGAAATTAATGATGCAAGGGAACTAGAAAGGTACTGTGACCGTAATATTGGCCCTAATACTTGTGAAAATTGGTCAAGAACTGAATATTATGGCTTTTTCTATAACGATAAAGATATTAGAGATAGAACAGGCCTTGGTGGTTTAGTTCGTGAGCATGAAGCTTGGACAAAAAATCAGTACTTCTCAAATGCTACAGGTTTGGTTGAGTCTGATGAAGTGACAACATTTGCTGATGCAGTGGATGGCTACCCAAACACTGATATAACTGATGTCTTAGGTAATATTGTTGATGCTCCAGGGGTGAAAACAACCAATAGCGTTGTTAATGCAGTGGGTACCTCTACCACTGCAGGTACTTTTCAGCTAGGTATTACCAGTGGTGCTTATTTTGATAATGGCTCACGACATGCACGTCAGTTTAATAAACGTGGATTTGTAAATTCAGATTTACTTGGCCCTTTTGGCTTGGCTCCAATGGTCGGCTACAATGATGAAACTGGTGAAGGGCAGGGTAGCTACGATACAGATAAGATGGTAGCAAATGCTGGTCAAACACTTGCATGGGATGCTGTTGAATATAAAGACCAGTTGTTAGTTATTGGTAGTGCTTCGTTTAACCCTGCTAACTTTAGAGATAGTGATAAAGTCCCATCGAATGATAATGAAGATCCAAGATTTAATAGTGGTGACTTTAAGAACTGTTTGGAGTCATTTTCTGATGATGTAGCTGGCTTTTATTCATCTAAAGAGTGCCAGTTATCTGTGTTTGCTAACGATGCAGTATTCTGGGTAATTGATTCATCTGTAACGGATGAAGAAAGAAATGCGGTTGTTGCTCAGCCTTTAGCTGTACGCAAAGATAAGTCTGGAACAGGTACAGAATATAAAGCACTCGACCCTGATAATCGTGATCGTACATTCCAAGCATCTGCAAGGGCTATTGAGATTATCGAAAGTACTGGTAAACCAGTTGCTGTTGGATTTAGTACCGATTCAATAAATGATCAATCTATTGACACTGTTAATGGCGATTTTTATGCGGTGCGCGCCGCAATTTATGAACCTAGCTTTGCCACAACTGACCCTGCCGTATTAGAGGGGTGGACGCGTAAAATCATCCCAGGATTGTCTATTGAAGATAGTAGTGGTGATCGCAAGCTAAACTATTCAATTGCGACTGATATTAACCAAAATAATATGGTTGTCGGTGTTGCTAAAAACTATTTTGCGGAAAACCGTTCTTACGCAGAAAGAATGTTTATCTTCAACAACAGCTCAAACAACTTGAAGTTTTTAGACAACTCCATTGACTCTGAGATTTTCTTTGCAGGATCCAATGGTTTCCCATCTGCAATCAACAACAATGATCAGGTTGTTGGCCGAATTGATTCAGAAACGGTAAACCAAGTAGATGGTCGTTTCCGCCGTCAACGTGCGTTCACCTACATTGCTGGTAGTGATATTGCTGGTTCACCGCTTAAGGCTAATAAGGCTTGGATGCTGGATGATTTAATCAATGATAATGGTGAGACGTCAGCAGTCAGTAACCAGTTCCGTATATCAGAAGCGACTGGTATTACCGATGATGGTGTTATCTCAGCAACGGCGTTCAAATGTGAAGGCGGTTACGATGACCTTACCAACGAATCGTTCTGTGCTGGTGGTACTTCAGGTGCTGAAAAACAAGTTGCCGTTAAGCTAATTCCAATTCCGGATGGTGAAATTCAAACTCGACCTGCGCAGGAATCTACAATAGAACGTAGTGGTGCATCACTTGGCATTTTCGCTATGACAATGCTTGGGTGGTTAGGGTTCCGTCGACGTAAGTAATTTTATTGTCATAAATGCTTATTTTTTATTCAGGCTCACAAATTGTGAGCCTGATTTGTATCTGGGGTTGATCTACTGGTCTATTTGGCTAATTCTTATAAGTGGAGTCATAAAAACTCCATCGTTATGTAAAAGTAATGAAAGAAACCGAATAAGGATGAGGATCGAACTATGAAGAGACAAAAGCGGGATCGTTTGGAACGCGCACAATCTCAAGGCTATAAAGCTGGTATTAATGGTCGTTCCAGTGAAGAATGTCCGTATCAAGCAACGGATGCCCGTACTAACTGGCTAGGCGGATGGCGAGACGCAAGAGAAGATCTGCAATCTGGCCTCTTTAAATAAACCTCCCTTCATATCACCCTTATTAAGCCCCTTTCAGGAGAAGGGGCTTTTTACTTTCTAGCATTCTGCATTTTGTTACTGGCAAAAGAAAAGGCTGCACAGGGCAGCCTTATTCGATAGCTTATCGCTAAGATTAGAACGTTGAAGTGTCTTTAAACAAACCAACTTTTAGATCTTTAGCAACGTAAATTTCTTTACCATCGACTAGAACACGGCCATCGGCCACGCCCATAATAAGCTTGCGGTTAATTACACGCTTAAGCTGAATGTCGTAGGTTACTTTCTTCGCGTCAGGCAGGATTTGGCCAGTAAACTTCACTTCACCAACACCAAGTGCACGGCCTTTACCTTCGCCACCTTGCCAACCAAGGAAGAAGCCAACAAGCTGCCACATTGCATCTAGGCCAAGACAGCCAGGCATTACAGGGTCACCTTTAAAGTGGCAGTCAAAGAACCATAGGTCAGGGTTAATATCCAGTTCAGCGTGGATGAAACCTTTGCCATGCTCGCCGCCCTCGTTGGTAATAGTAACGACGCGGTCAATCATTAGCATGTTGTCAGATGGTAAGGATGGGAAATCGGGACCGTGAAGTTCGCCTTTACCACATGCAACTAGTTCATCGTAATTATAAGATTGCTGGCGTTTCATCAGACTTTAAAGCTCCTTAAAAAGTATGAAGGCAATTTAGCTTACACATGTAAGCTAAACAACTCGGATCAGTGCTGGACAAACCAGTTACGAATGCGTTGTAACCAGCTGACTTCGCTACTTAGTTCTCCATTATGGAAGAAATCTATACGCTGCGCTATTCGAGATAATAATGTTTCGGTTTCTTCATTTTCACTATCGAAAGGCTTTCCGGTGAGTAGAGGAAGGGCATCATCGACACTATCGACAGTCCATAAGTGGAACTGTCCATCTTTAATGGCTTCTAATACGTCATCGCTAAGACACAGGTTAGTGAGGTTTGTCTTAGGTAATATGACACCTTGCTTGCCTGTAAGGCCACGGAAAGCACAAACCTTATAGAACCCTTCGATTTTTTCATTGATCCCACCAACAGCTTGTACACGGCCAAATTGGTCAACAGCACCCGTTACAGCCACTTGTTGGTTAATGGGTTGAATCGCTAACGCTGAGACGAGGGCGCATAGCTCGGCTAATGAGGCACTGTCACCGTCAACTTCAGAGTATGATTGTTCAAATACGATAGATGCTGAATAAGGTAATGCCTGATCAAGGTTCAATGCAGTGCTAAGGAAGGCTTGCATGATCATCATGCCTTTGGCGTGGATATTACCGCCTAGCTCAGCTTTACGTTCAACGTCTGAAATATCACCATCACCAAAGTGAACCACACACGAGATACGGGCTGGCTCGCCATATGCTTTTGGATGACCAGGTACTTCCACAACAGTAAGTCCGTTAACTTGACCAACTTGCTCGCCTTGGCAATCAATCAGAACCTGTCCGTGGTGGATATCTTCAATAGCGCGTTCCGGTAGGTAAGACTCACGGTATTCACGCGCTTTAATAGAGTTTTTAATATCTTCAGCCGTTACTACGTTACCCTGTGACTCAATTGCAGCCTCACACAATAAACTTTGGTGCCACAATGGGCATAATGGTACGCGTGTTTGGTCTTCTGCGTATCGGGCGCCTGTTTTTAATACCATTTCAAGGGCATCGGCATCGGCTAGCTGTGGGAGTGATGCCTTAGCAATAATGGCTTTAAGGTAAGACAGGTAGAGAGGCAGGTTGGTGTCATCAATAATTAAATCCTGCTCAAACTCCCCATACATGGTAAAGCCTGATGAAACATCAGGCTCAGCATGCTCCAGTTCGCCCATTAAGTAACGGTCGCCAATGATGACTAGTTTGATATTGAGCTGTTCAGCGACTGGTAGAGGGTATAACGTTTTATTAGACGCTGCTTGCCACTCTAATGAGCCATTCATCAACACTGACTTTAAACGTGGCCACAGGCTAGGGTTACTCAGAATCGCGGTCACAGAAAGCACTAGGTAACCATTGTTAGCCTGATGCACTAAACCATGTTTGACCTGAGGTTTTGTAATATGCTTTTCTTCAATAGGCGGGAACACGGTGCCGAATAGATTTTGTTCGGTTACATTCTCACCCGCTACGATAACTTGTGGTTCGCCGTTTGTGGTTGAGTACTTTGATAGAAGCTCAATGACATAGTCACGGTATACTTTGTTATCAGGGGCTGTGATCCGTAGAACGCGTGGCTGGAGTTCTACAGCAGTAAACCGGCGTACAGCATCCGATAGGCGATCTTGTAATGTACCAATGATTGCGGGAGAGAGATCGTCATATTGGGAAAGGATGGCTCGGTATTTCGAGTAATCTGGTGTCATCGTACGCCAGGTTTCTTCATGCATGGGCTTCAGCTTTATTCTGTTAGTGTGAAAAAGACAGCAGTATAAAGGAATCAATAGCTGCATAATAGGCAAATAGTGACGATAATTGCACGATTTGCTTATGCAATGAGATCTGCTTAAAAACAAATGTTTAAATAGCAAATGTCAATTGAGGTTTATCGTCACAACAGTTACACTGTCACCACTAAGTTTAGACTTATCGAGAATATCTGACACTATGAAATATCAGCAGCTTGAAAATTTAGAAGCCGGTTGGAAATGGAATTATTTGGTAAAAAAATGGAAGGAAGGTGAAGCTATCACCTGTTATGTCGATACGAGTGAAGCTGAAGCTGCTGTCAGTGATCTTTTAGCGCTTGAGCATGAACCAACGCGTGTGCTGAAGTGGATTAACAAGCACATGTCAGAAGAACTCGATAAGAAGCTAAAGCAAGCCATTCGAGCTAAGCGCAAGCGTCACTTTAATGCCGAGCAAGCGCATACGAGAAAAAAATCGATCGATTTAGATTTTCGTGTATGGGAAAAGCTGGCTGAAAAATCGAAAGAACTTGATTGTACGCTTTCTGACACCATTGAGTATTTACTGAGTGAGTCGACTAAAACTGAGTTGGCAAGCCGAAAGGTTCTCGACATAAAAAATGATCTTCATGAATTACTCGATATTGATTAATTGTGCTTAGGCTCATTTAATCAACAGCACAAAAGTTGTTCCTGATATAGGATTAAAAATAAACGCTTAAAGGAGTAGCGGATGGAATACCTGATTGTTCTAGCTATCTTTGTTTTTTTTCTTGTCTTTAAAGACCGTCCGATCATGGTGCTAACCTTTGAAGAGGGTAAATTAACGAATTCTAAAGGCGATATACCGAATGGTTTTTTGATGGGTTGTAAAGATATTGCCCATAAACAACCATTTTCTGGAAAGATTAAAGTTTATAAGAATCGCTTTGCAACGAAGTTAGTCTTCTCAAAATCCGTACCAGGCAAGGTAAAACAACGTATTCATAACGTATTCCCTCATGCTGGTGGTGCGAAAAAGCGCGGTAAGCGTGCTTAAATGGTAATACTTTTTATTAAGTCTGCAAATAAAAGCTTCTTAGGAAGCTTTTTTTATCTCTGGAGTTTTTATGTTAACACCACATGCATTTCGTTTAACGCGAGGTGCTGATCTTAAATCGGCTATTGCTGACTATGTTAATGAAAACAATATTCAAGCAGGGTCTTTGCTTAGCACGGTAGGCTGCCTTTCTATTGCCGTTATACGGTTGGCTAATGAATCTCAGCTATTAACGCTAGACGGGCCTTTAGAGGTGCTTTCTTTATCTGGCACATTAACACCTAACCATGTACACCTGCATATTTCAGTTGCAGACTCTCTTGGGAAGGTTTATGGCGGACACCTGGTTGAAGGCTCCATTGTGTCTTATACCGCAGAAGTGTGCTTAGCATCATACCAAAACCTGGTCTTCAGCCGAGAATATGATGAAGAGACAGGGTTTACAGAGTTAAAGGTTGAGTAGATAAAGCGGACTTAGTGGTATACGTAGGTAACTAATCAAGGCTCGAGAAAGGTAGAACGTAAACGACAGTGAAGGTACCCGAAGAATGGGGGAAAACTCCGGGCAAGTAGGGGCGTAAATTATCTTAATTTTTTATGGCGTCGACGAGTTCTTTTTGACTGGAAAAGTAATGTTGTACTTTGGTTTTGAGTCTGAGAAGTTCTTCTTCTGCCTGAATGCGTTTATTGTGTTCTTCTTCTAATTTTTCCCCAAGTTCAACGGCAAGGTATCCTCCTTTAATTAACGCTTTTGTTGTCACGGAAGTACCTGTAAGAGATTTAAGATCGTCAATCATGTAGCCGTGTTTTTCGATGTTCCTGATTGTAATTGCCATATAATGAAAATAAATAACAAAAGAAAGCATTATGATGTTTTTTACTTTACTGTCAACATTATTGATTGCATTCTTCCGGAGGTCGTAATTCGGCCGCTTTTGTTTTTGATTGCATTCCTGTTTATCTTTCTTGTTTAACACTTAATGCAGGTTGTTTAATTTCTAGTCATCGTTATCGTGAGTAAGCTGATTCGATACCGATATCTAATCAATTACATACAAATAGTTGTAAGCAATATAAAGCACGTATTAGAATGCATTATTAAAAATGGTATCAATAGTGGAAGGAACGAAAAATTGAGCTTCCAAGGAAGACAGCTAAAGCAGCATGTCGATAATGGCTTTACTGATGATAAAATAGTCTCTGGTGAGCGAGCCATGAAATTACTAAATCATGGTTGTGATGTAACCTTGAGCGTTAAAACGCCACTAGGGAGCCGCTATAGAATAGAAACAACATTCATTGGTTCTAATAGTCAAAACATCCTTTTTTTTGAGTTACCAAGTGTGCTTCATGTTGATATATCAAATTACTTTGAGGCTGGTTTTAGAGTCTCTATCAAAGCGATTTCTGATCGTGGTGAAGGGGCCGTTATTCAATTCCAAACATTTGTGCATAATGTTGTTAGTAAACCATTTCGATTACTCGCCGTTGCGATGCCGCATAACGCGCATTTGCTTCCGTTAAGAAATGAACCTCGATTTGATGTGATGCTGAAGGCGACTGTGCTTTCTAGTGCTCGAGAGATAGTCGTTAATTTGAAAGATATTTCAGCGAATGGCTGCTGTTTTATATCGGATTATAATGGGCCATCATTTTCGCAGGGAACAAAACTAAACCTTCTCATAAATAAACCAAACTCTAGCGAATCGTATCAACTTTCTGGTTTAATAAAGAATAACCAAAAGAGAGGGGCGACAAAGCAATACGGTTTGCAATTTGATATCGCCGGTACAGAGAAAGCTAAACTCCTAATGGCTCAGCTTATCTTTGATGGCTCTCATTTATCGTTCAAAAAAACGCAGGTTAATTGATAACAGCACTAGATGATACTTTTTCCAAGCAACGTTGAAGTTTATGTATCGATAACGGCTTAACGATATAATCATTTGGTTTGTGTGAAATAACGCGTTTTACTGTTTCTATTTCACTGTCACCAGTTACGATAACGACAGGCAGTTCTTTATACTGTTGGCGTATATATTCAAGAACCTCAATTCCATCAAGTGGGGTTACTAAATTAAGGTCAAGAAATACACAGTCAACATCGTTTTTAAGTAGAGTACTGTAGGCACTTTGAGCTGAAGGGGCGTACAGTAGTTTTTGTGGTTTTGCACATTTTCGTAGTAGCTGAGCCAGTATGTTGGCCATCATTTTATTATCTTCAATGATGAGAAATTTTTTCATGTAATTCTAATTCCTTTACTCGCGGCAATCATACTTTGTCTGATCAATTACTGCGTACATCCATATCTTTTATACTAGAGAAAAATAGCATGCCTATAATGTGCAGTCTGCTGTTCTGTGTTCAAGATCATGTTTTATTTACAATTATACTAATAACGAGCACTTCTGGTGCATTATAACTTCTGGTTTGTACTTCAATAAACTACTTTGTATCAGTACATTTTACCGATTCTGTCCTGTAAAATATTGACGAAAAAACAACGCAATAAGAGCGATGAACCACAGAATGAGGGGCTTGGGCTCATTTACTTCGAATATTACATTTTCTGGATGTGGAAAATCATCACTTAGGCTGGTGGGCGATAAGTTAGTGTTGTCATTATTTATTGTTTGTATATTTGTGATTTCACTCAGAGGTGGAAGTGTTGATTGTGCTGGTGGTAAAGTATTGGTGCTATTGCTAGACGTCGAGTTAGTAAGAGGTGAGGAGGGGGAAGTGCTTTGAGTTGGTTTAGTTCCTGAAGACCGGCTAGGGCGGTTAATGCTTTTTATCGATGTTGAGTTCATAACAGTTACTCCAGCTTTCACTGAAAGAATAAGGTCATCAAAATTAATAGGGTATTCAGATTCATTTTCTCCTTTGACATTATTTAGATAGAGCCTGTTAAAAAGGACAGAATCGCCACTTGAGGCTGATGGATCTTGAAGGTTACTTAAGGTTGCTAGGTATGGAAGGGAAATGAGTTGGCTGATATCTTTGTTTGTTTCAAAATAACTAACAAATTTTTTAGGCTTCTTCTTATCGAATTTGGCTAATAGAAGGCTCGACTCTTGCTTTCCCTGGCGCTGAATATAAATGAACGATGGCTTCACCTTCGGAGACGATGAGCTAGATTGTTCATTTTCTTGAATGCCTTCAAATTCGACATGCTGTTTAGTGGTAGGGCTTGCGATAGCAAAAGTTGTGCAAGTAAGGAGTATGAGAAAACGCTTTTTGTACAAACAAATCATATTCAGCCTCCTTGCAACTCTTCGTATTTTGCCGGTTATAATAGTTATGCAAGATAGAGGCCAGAGGTTGTATCTGATTTCAAAAAGGGGCAAGTATAAATAGCTGCCCCACAAAGGTTACATTGTCATGGTTATAGCCTTTCGCCGGATAATACACTATTCAAGTGTAAAACCTTATTATCTTTAGTGATGAATATTCCTCGCTGATCTGAAATAAAGATAGCGTCATCATTAACGGTGTTAATAAAAAAGCTCTTCGTTGTAAGGTGTTGGTTTTGTGCGGCGGTGTTTTGTTCCTTGCTAACGACCAAGTAATGAGAGCCATAACGCAGAAAATAGCCATGATACTGCTTAGAAATAATAATATTATCGTCATTATTGTAGGCAAAAAATTGCATCTTGAGGCGGCCACGAGTGAATGCTATTTTTAATGTTTCATGACCAATAGCTTCGTAATTGGTAGTGAATTTATACTCATCCTTTGTTGAATACGCAGATACTAAACCTATTAATAAGGCGGTGATTATTCCAAGGACGATACCCAGTAGGGCTTTTATAAACTGATTAATCACTACAATCACCTTGTTCGATACTGTTGGTAATATCGTTAAAGCCTTTGGTATCAAAGGTAAATAGCTGATAATTTTTACATAACCCACCAAGAGGATAAGCAACTATCTTAACTTTTTGATTGGGAAGTTCATTAATCGTATTAACGACGAATTGAGGTAGAGGAAAGCCATCAGTGTAAACACGATGCTTACCTACTTTTTCAACTTCAACAAATAAAGCTGATTGATACAGTGTAAAAAGTGTAATAAAGAAAAATATTATAGTGACACTGTAACTTAGTAGCGGTTGCGTAATCGCGCTTTTGAATGTTGTGGTCTTCTCTTCTATTTGAATCTTACGCTGTAACTCCTGTTCTGAAGCGGTATTTTCATCTGAAATAGTAGGTGAACCTGTAGAACAAAACTCACTTGGGGTACGTAACAAATAACCTTTTTTAGGTTCTGTGACGATGATGTCATCGGCGCCTAGCTCACTAAAAGCGGTTCGAATGTGTTTAATAGCAACCGTGAGAGAACTGTTCGTAACGACTTTACCTGCCCAACAGTGTTCAAGTAATTTATCTCGGCTGATAGCTTGGTTAGGGGTGCTTGCTAGTAATGAAACGACTAAACATTCTGATTGAGATAACTTTACGGAATGCCCGTCTTTTATTCTTGTGATTGTTTGGTGTTGCGGATCAACAATAAAATGTTCGAGTGTAATTGGAGTCATTAAGTCTAAGTCACACATAAGTCTTTGTCTTTAAAGTGCATAACAAAAAGGGATTCTAAGTTAATGGCTACCTATAGGCAATAACGAAGTAAATAAATACGTTGGTAAGGCCATCTCTGAATAGGGGGATATTTGAACTGAACAGTGCTGAATGGATAGATAACATGGTGTTCTCTTAACTTATTGGCCGCCTTATCATTATAGAGCGGCCTTAAAACCATGTGGGTATTATTAAAGATTCAGCTTATATCCTAAATACATAATCGAGTAGGATGCATTGCCGGATTTTACAGCTTCAAGCTCTTGAGCTAGCTCATCTGCTTGAGCTTCATCTTTTGCTTGGATAGCGATAGAGTATGTTGGCCGCTTTAAATTCCCATCAAATTGTTGAATATCTAAATAAGCGGATGTGACAACACCGCTCGCATTCCAATTGACTACTTTTTGTAAATCAAGACCGAGGATCTGATCGACTAGCAATTGCTGTTGTGGCTTTATCCAAGTAAGTTCAAGTGCATAATTATTTTGAATAATTTCTTTATCTAACCACTTGGTGCCAATACTACGTACTTGATTAA
>NZ_JAKJSJ010000096.1:0-16274 GCF_050336715.1 Photobacterium makurazakiensis | reverse complement strand
CTTTGGCTGCATATCTAATACATATAAATCAATGATGGCTTTGATTCGGGCTAGCACTTCTCTTATTCTGATTTTTATTCCGGCCAAACCATTAGGCTCAGGTACGGCTAAACAGATAGCATCTATGTTGTTTCTTTGTGCAATGAAGAGAGCTCGCTCACAATGAAATCGCTGAGTAATAATGACAAAATGATCCGCTTCGAATACATTTTTTGCTCTAACTACAGAGTCTAACGTGCGAAATCCAGCGTAATCTAACACGATATCTTGCGATGGGATCCCTGCTTTTAATAAATCACGTTTCATCGTCCAAGGTTCGTTATAAGAACGGTGGGCATTGTCGCCACTCAGTAGCAGTACATTGACTTTATCGAGTTCATACAGAGTTAACGCTGCATCCATTCGGTATGTGTAATAAGGGTTTAAAGATTTTGCAATGTATTTACTGGTACCTAATACAAGTCCAATTGAACGTGAAGGGATGTCTGAAGGTGCCTCAAAGATACGAGCAGAAGCCTGAGCTGATACCCATTTATCTATTAGTAGAATACTTGAGATAACAATAATAAAGAAAATCGCACTCATACGAAGAAGATTTAGCAGTCGCATAACAGCCCAAAAATGAAATTCACTACTTAAGTATACTACCTTAATTTATTGATAATGTTGTGTAAAAACAGCGTCAATTTATGTAATGAAAGGCAAGGAAGTAAGCAGGCGGGAAGGGGAAGTGATTAAAAAGCTTTTTGGTCGGACATACTGGATTCGAACCAGTGACCCCTACTCCCCCAGAGTAATGCGCTACCAAGCTGCGCTAATGTCCRCCAAAAAGCTTTTTATTCAAATGGTTACCTGAGTTATTTAGTCTACATTACCCATTGTCGAATGTAAGCAATTTGAGGCTAGAACTGTAGGCTTGATCTCAAATTGCTTTATTCAGTGCTTGATCAGGAAAGGTACACTCAATCTTCTATATAGATGTCACTATTACAGTTTCCTTTAAAGCTGCGAGCAGGCGGAGCAATGTTGAGGTTGCTGATTAGTGAATTTTGCTCTTCAAAGCGAAGGGGGAGGTTTAGTCTGATTTCTTGAAGGTATTTACCTTTTAAGCACGAAAGCTGTAAGCGTTTGACAGCTTGTTGACCAAGTTGATTTGATAAATAGCGCTGAAACTTGCTAACTGAAATTCGTTGGCCAATATGTTGTTTAATGTATTGGCCTATCGGCGACGAGTCAGTCTGCTGTACAAGGTGCGATGCCACTAAAAAATACTCGTCATCATTTCGTGACTGGCAAGTACCATGCTTTTTCCACTGGTAGGCGCCAAAGGTTGTTTGGTAGTGAAAATTAGGCATCCAGTAGGCTATTTCTTCTATAGTCTCAGCAGTAAGCGCCATAGTACTTGCTGGGGTACAGTAACCATATTTAATACCACACGACTTTTTGTTAGGCCATAAGCCGTGAAGTGTTAAGTGATGAGATGTTAGCTGATTATTATTTAATGCCGTACATTCAGGTTTTTCACCTTTGAAGTTGGCATGCTCACAAAAGCCTGGTTGCCAACTAACAGCCAAAACATAGGAGTCATGTTTATTGGGAACCGTACAGACTGAACTATCACTTTTTGTGTACTCTTTGAAATCAGCATTTCCACAGGTTAAGTTTACCCAGCGAGTTTGCGGCGAAGCGCTTTTGATATAAAGTTGAACCCAGTCCCCCTGTGGTTTATTGATGGCAATTGTTTGATAGCGCGTACCTATTTGAGTTGAAATATTACCAGGGTTCGTTTTCTTTTTGATTGATTGAAAAGCTGGGCAGCGCTCTACTGCCGTAAACGTTCCCTGTGCTTTGACAGAGGCCATAACATAGGCAGGGCTAACAGCGATTAAGCTAAAAGCGAGAAGGGATAAAGCTTTTAGGTGGCGAGTAAAGAATTGCATAATTGAAAGCATGTTAATTGAGACGTTAGTTTTTTATTATACTTAAGTAATCATGTCGTGTGGCATTTCTGGCATGATTTTATGTTTTGAATGGTGATAAAGTATAACTTGAATAACGAAAGTATTGCCGATTACGTGTAGGCATTTATGTCTCTGCCTAGAGCCATATGGGGTGAAATAGCACTACATGTGTACTTAAATGGATGATTGCTAAGAAAGGAAGCTCATCATTGTTGCTAAACTGTGCAGTGTGAGCCAAAATAAATTGACGAGTTAATCTTTATAAAGTCTGAATAAGCACAGATTTCGATTAAATTTAGGTTCACATGTTATCAAACTAAAGGTATCATCAGCCTATCTACTCGATGTGGTGTTTAGTATTTACCACTCTATCTGCCTTAGTCTGAACAAAGTGAACAGCAAAGAATGTGGTTAAACTAGATGGTGAACACCAGTCTGGTGAATTTATTTATATGTTGTAAACCCAAGATGCCTTTCTAAAAATATCGCCGATATGCATTTATTGCTACACGCTGGTGGTTTTGTCTGATGGTTAACAATGTTTAAGTTCGAATTTTAAGAGGTATATTCATGGATAATTTTGCAGCTGCTGAAAAAGCATTATCAGCAATGCTTAAAAGTGTTGACCAGAAAACGGGTCAAGTTAAAGAAGAACGCGCCGACTATCGTCAAATGTTAATCGATTTTGCTGATGAAGTTCCAGGACGTCAAAAAGCAGTAATTAAGCGCATGCCACTACATAAAATCAATAATCTGATTGCTGTATTGCATGAATTTAAAGAAGAAGCTCGTCAAGTACGCATGAATGAAATTCTTGCTATGATGGAAAAAGAAGACGTGCATCCAGAAGACCTTCTACAAGGCAACGAATAATTCAAATATTAACTGCAATAGTGTGCGTAATTCACTTGCTTACGCTTACAAATGACCGATCGTCTCATTGAATAGTATAAGGACAAAAATATTCATTAGACTTATGCTGCCATTACACTAATAGGTGACGATCAAATTAGGCTTTATAGAGCCTAAACATATACCTCTTTTCTTATGTACCATGATTAATCATGGTGCATAATTTCTTATATTTTCTATTTAGCCCACTTTCAATCTTTCATATACCGTGAAAAATTCGTGCTGCCTACGCATAAATTAAATGGTGACGGTATATACTCAAGTCCCTGCAATAGATAGTTTCAGCGGGTTTTTTGAAAGACATCGTCATTTCTGCAAACATTCTTCTTGAAATTAATGAGTTGATATCCCTTTTAACTCAGTACCTTGAAGCTATATCAACCTATATAAGTACTTGCTCTGTCTTACGGGTTAAAACCTTCTCCTTGATAACAGCAATTTTTCCTGCGTAATACTTAGACCAATTACTCATCCAGATTGGTATTACTTTCGTATATTTGCTTCAATGCTTTGTTTGACTTTACATGTTTGGTATAAAATATCTGAAACTGACATGTATAGGTTAAGTAAGCGTGGAAACACTAGTTAAATCTGATTCTTTAGGTAAATCTTACGGGCGTTTTCGTGCCCTAATGGATATTAACCTTGATTTACGTACAGGGCAGGTATTGGGCTTACTTGGGCATAATGGCGCTGGTAAATCTACCTTAATAAAGAGCATCTTAGGGGCTCATRGTTATGAAGGGAACCTTGCCGTTTTGGGCTTAGAGCCGCAGAAACAACGAGTTAATATCGTTCAACAGCTAGCATATATCTCCGATGTTGCAGTGTTACCTGAGTGGATGACTGTCAAACAAATTATCAAATATATCTCGGGTGTTCATGGTGCTTTCGACCAGAAAAAGGTACACGCGTTTTTGTCTCAAACCGATATCCAACAAAAGACAAAGATTGGGCGTTTGTCAAAAGGGATGAAGGTTCAGCTGCATCTTGCTTTGGTTATGTCTACAGATGTGAAATTACTTATTTTAGATGAGCCAACTTTAGGCTTAGATTTAATGTTCCGTGAGAAATTTTACCAGCAGTTAATGGCGTGGTTTAAAGAGGGTGATAGGGCTTTAATTATAGCAAGCCACGAGGTGGATGAAATCGACCATTTACTTACGGATGTATTAATACTTAAGCGTGGTAAATCAGTGGTTAGTGGTGACATTGATACAGTTATTAATCGATACTGTAAAGTGACTGTGCCTGACAGTAAGTTAAAGCAAGCTCAATCAGCTCGTCCGATATATATTCAACAAGGTGTTAATTCATCGGTGTGTATGTATGAAGTAACAAAGAACGATAAAATGGCATCACTTGGAGAGGTTGTAAAGCCTACACTTGCCGAGATATTTATTGCCGTGCAGCAGGAGGCATAATGAAAAAGCTAATGACGCTTTTAGAAAAAGAGCTTATAGAATACCGTGTGGTCGTTAAGCTCCCTCTTTTTCTTGCCCTGTTTGCGGTGCTGAACTTTGCAATGGTAATGAGTGGCGATAACGTTTCTTTTTCGGTACAAACTAGCGGTGCAGGGCTGTTTGAATGGGGAGACAGCAGTGGTCAATTTGCTGGGCTGATTGGTAAACTGAATGAAATTGTTGCAGGTGTACTCTACTTAGTTTTGTTTCTAATTTATGTACCTAAAACGCTAAGGAAAGAAAAACAAGAAGGTAGCTTAATGTTCTGGCGCTCAATGCCAGTGTCTGATCATTTAGCGATTGGTGCAAAGCTGATCTTTGCTCTTTGTATTGTCCCTATTATTGCTTCAATATTATTACTTTTCTCTGACTTTATTGTTTGGCTGCTTGCAACGTTCTTTATGTCAGCAGATATGCTCGCCTCATTTACGATTTCACTAACATCGTTAGGGATTCATTGGGTGAGTTTTATTGGGCGTTTAGCTGTAATGAGTCTTGCTTTATTTCCTCTAGCTTGTGGTCTCTTTGTCGTTTCTCAGCTTACTCGTTACCCGCTTCTGACGGCTATTCTTGCCGTGGTGATGTTTAAAATAGCAATGTATCAAGTAACGGGCAGCAGTAGTGCTGGCGATGCACTCGCTGAAATATATTGGTTGCCTGCATCCATTTTAACCAGTGCGGTACCGATAGATACTTATGTCAATTTCGGCCTATTTAACAATGTAATACTCATTGCTTTAGGGGTGGCATTATTCTATGCATCTGCATGGTTACGCGGTAGGGATGACATGCTGAAGATGTAACTCGTCAGAACGAGCTATTTAGATGTAAAAACGGAGAGCATTTGCTCTCCGTTTTTTTTATGCAGCTACAACGCTTTGAAGGTAATCGACTTCGCGTTTGTATTTACGTACATTGCGAGACAATGTGCCTTTTGGCACATCAAAACGTTTTTCAGCTTCATAACTAGAAAGGCCATCAAAGATTACCGCTTCTACTGCGACACGTTGATTATCAGACTTGAAAATTCGCTGAGAGATAATTTGAAATTGTGTTCGGTTCATTATAGTAGTACTCGCTAGGCATAAACGATTCGCCTCGCAAATGTGTCGAGGCGAAAAATTAGTTTTTATTTATGAGTAGAAGATTACCAGCTGAACCATAACAGAACCTTAATCGATTAAGCATAATCCTGTTGGTAGTGCATCACCGAATACGCGCTTAGTTTCACTCTCCGTCAGTACTTTGACGGTTGATACCATTTCGAGCCAACTTTCTGGCACTTTGCTGGATTTTAGCTTCTCAATCACCGCAGTTCGATTTATATCATCAATGTCTAATGTACGGTCTCCCGTCATCCTACACATCATAACTGCCGCAAAAGCGATGTTCTGATCCTTACGCCAATCAAAGTCCATTAATTCAGGTAAACAATAACTGACATGCTCCGCACTGAGTAAATTATGCGCACTTCCATAGAAAGGGCTACGTGTAGCAATTCGCCCAATAGCCCACCAATGCGCTTGCGCATATTGCGTTTTTTGTAACCGGCCAAAAATCCATTCAATAAGCTGAAGCTTTTTATCGAATGGTAGATTTTCAAGCGATGCAGCAAGACGAACCATATCTTCGTAACTGCGTTCTTGCATCTCTTTGGCTAGCTTGCTGTCACGAACGGCGCTTGGGTTTATGTACTTGGCGATGTCTTTGTAAATAACCAGCTGTTGTTCTTGATTCAAGCCTCCAGAGACACGTCGCCAAAATGTCCACCAGTCGCTCCATGTTTGAGTATTGCTATCAAACTGAATGCCGTGTTGGTAGAGTGCCCATACTTGCTCCATTCGCCACTCATCTGATGGATAACCAAATCCAGGACGTAAGGTAAAGCCTGCGAGCTTCAGCCAATTTCGTTCGTGAATATCAGAGCGTCTACGCCGTTTCTTACTTTCTAAAAGTGAGTTAGCAAGTTCACGTAACGCTGGTGTTTCCCAGTTATCACGCTTACCTAACATTTTTTCTAGTTGGTTACGTAAGGTTTTAATTGCTTTAGGGTCGGCATTTTTAGTACTGCCACCATAAGCTTGCTTCACTAGTGTAATTGCATCGTCAATTCGAGCGGGTAGGGCCGATTGTGCAAGGGTTGATGCCTTATCGCCTTGGTTTAGCTTGGCCAAATCTTTACGGATGGCAAATTCAACCTTCCAACGTTTAGCATCGTCTGTTGTACTTACACATTCTATTTGTAATGTACCGACTTCTGTTAACTGACAAGCTAAAGTGACCTCTTCTCGGTCTTTTTGGTTAGCCGCCAATTCAGCGCGATCACGCTCACTGTCTAATGTCGCAATAAATGGAGGTAGGGAGACAAAGCTATCACTATCAATGGGGAATAGCTCACCAGCTTGAGTGTGGCTATCATCTGTCGATGATACTAAATTAAATCTTACAGGCTCACCTAGCGTAAGTGCGAACTTGCGATCTTTAAGCCTGATTTCTGTACCTTCATCAATGCCTTTAGGGAGAATACATAAGCCTTGTTTATTTTTCTTTTTACCTTCTAAGGTTAGAAAGAAAGAACGGGCTGAACCTCCGCCAATTTTAAGCTGAGCGCCATGGCGCGCTTTCGCATAAGCGACGGCACCGTAAGCAACCGCTAAATCAGGGTGAGGGTTTACTAGCTCGGTGACGGTGTCACCCCGCCAGAGGGTAAAGGTATCTAATACGCGTTCCGAAAGAAGTGGGCTATTAAATACACCGCCATTAAGCAACACTGCCGCAGGAATTGCAGGTAGGTCTTCGTTTACAACTAAGTTGCTGCCGCTGAGTGATTCTCTGCAAACCGTATCATGTAATTCAATAAATTGAGCAAGGTGTTTACTAATGGCAGGATCTGCAGCATAAGGCAAACCAAATTCAACAACCGCGGCTTGGCGCTGGCTTGGCTGAACGTTGAAGTCAGTTTTTGGGAAAAAGCCGTTTAATGCAATGTCATGAACTTCATCGCGGGTAAGATCGATACTTTTTGCACCACCAATTAAACGTGAGCCACTTCCTAACATCGTTACTTTTGCTGTTTCGGGAGCATTACCTGCGAGAAGCTTTTCTTTTACTTTTCGGGTTTGTTGAATCAGCTTTGATAACCCTGACGCGCTGAGTTTCTTGGTCGCCCCGTGCAAACGTTGTTCAGCTTTATGAGCTAATGCTAAATCAATATTGTCACCACCAAGCATTAGGTGATCGCCAACACCAATACGGTCGAGCGTTAGTTTGTCGTCTTCAGTTCCGACCTTTATCAAACTTAAATCAGTGGTACCGCCGCCTACATCGCAAACCATCAGCAGGGGAATGTCTTTGAGTAGTGCTTCTGCGTTATCTTTATTTTTAGCATACCAGTCGTAACATACGGCTTGAGGCTCTTCCAAAAGCAAGATGTTATCGAGACCAGCCATTGAAGCAGCCTCAAGTGTTAATGCACGTGCAGCCTCATCAAAAGAGGCAGGTACTGTGATAACAACTTCTTGGTCGTTAAGTTTGGCATCTTGATGATGGTAATCCCAAGATTGGCGAACGTGGTTTAAGTAGCTAGCACTTGCGACAACAGGTGATACTTTTTCTACATTATTGTTCGACGACCAAGGCAAAATAGCCTCGCTACGGTCAACACCGGCATGCGATAACCAACTCTTGGCACTGACAACTTGCCGTCCTTCAACTTTGGCCCCTAGATCTCGTGCGAGCTCACCGATAATGGCATGCTTAATATCACCATTAACTTGTTCAATATCCCACGGTAATACCATTTGAGATGGGTCTATTTCGCCTTCTGCCGGGTGGTAGCGGAAAGAGGGCAGTAGTGGCTTACGCGCAACTTCGCCAGGAGCTATAAGCTGGTCAATTTCAAATATTGTAATTGGGCTTGATTCGAGTTCATCTGAAATAAGGGTGTAGGCAACAACAGTGTGGGTAGTCCCTAAGTCAATACCAACAAGATAACGAGGGGAAGACATGTATTTCTCCAGAGCTGATCGTTCTGATTATTTTATATGAAGGTTGTAGGTGAGTATCTTAACCAAACCTTGCCGGCAGTATTATACCTTTGGTTGATATAATTATCTGCGCCAACTCGTTGATTTCAATATTTACTTGAAGTTGGCGAAGCAACGGTCAATAAAATGTGAGTGATATAAAAAGAAAACGGCGCTAATAAATAGCGCCGTTTAGTATTACTTATTTTTCGCGAACATCAAATTCGACTTGCCATTTTTCACCGCCATCTGTTGGCAAGGCTTCGAGGCAAAGCGTACCTAGTTCCGTTACACGAGAAGCAAGGCGAACAGGGACAACTTCGCCCGCTGTTCGTCCTTCGACGACTGGCAGCGTTACCTGAATGGCAGGTAGCTCTTCCAGTTCTTCTGGCTGCCACCAATCAAGGTGCGTGCCTGCTGGGTCATCACGACGTACTGTCGAACCGAAGAATTTAAACTGAACGGGTTGGCCAATAACCAAACCAAATTCGCGGCTAGGCACGTCAGCATGTGTGCCTTCTTCCATACCAAATGGAGCAACACAAAGAGCTTCTAATGGCGGCTCCATACCAGGAATAGCAGGCATGGAGCTTTCAATACCAACATAGTAGCTACTTGCAATACCGCCACGAATACGAACGCCTTTGCCTTTACGCACAGAGCCGTAGTATGAAGCACCGCTTGCTACCGCAAGGTCTAAATCAAGTCCTTCAAGTAGTTTAGCTTCAGGGCTATCAGCGGTTGTGAGCCAGCTATTGATGATGGACAGTAAACGGTTAGATAGTAAGTCTGATTTCAGCACACCACCATTGAAAAGAATGGCACTTGGGCGAATGAAGCCGTCGTGAAGTTGCTCATACTTTTCGAAAAGCTCGTCAACGGCAGAAGACTGACGGCTAAGGAAACCTGCAACATGACGTGAAACCGCAGCGTCTTGAGCGTATGGAAGTCCCATTTGCGTAAGCGCACCACGCTGCATCTCAACAGGGTGTTCTTCAATGTTGTTACGAGGGAAGAAACCTTCGACCAATGTTTGCTGAACTTCTTCTTGAGTTAGCTCAGTTTGCAGCGTACCACCAAGAAGCTTAGAGCCTCGGCTTGGGACAACAATAGGCATTGATTGCAAATTTGCATCGCTAAGAAGCGCTTCTTTTGCATCACGGCAAGCATGCGTAATTGCTTGGACCTGCCAAGGCTGAAGTTGCTTACCTTCTTGAGCCAGCTTCATCTTTAAGCGGTAGGCCAGCGCCAGATCCATGTTGTCGCCACCAAGAAGGATATGATCACCAACCGCAACACGGTTAAGCGTCAGGTTGCCATCTTCTTCTGTTACTGCAACAAGTGAAAGGTCTGTAGTACCACCACCAATATCAACAACCAAAATGACATCACCAACGTTTACTTGGTCGCGCCATGTGTCATCGTTGTTTTTCAGCCAGCTATATACAGCTGCCTGTGGTTCTTCTAGCAATGTCATGTGCTTGAAGCCCACTTCACGTGCAGCTTCAGCGGTTAGTTCACGTGCTGCTGGGTCAAAAGACGCAGGAACAGTAATGGTGACATCTTGATCAAACAACGGTGTTTCTGGGTGTTGATGATTCCAAGCATCCGCAAGGTGGGCTAGGTAATTACGTGTTGCTTCTAGCGGCGACGCTTTTACTACTTCGTCAGGGCTATTAAGTGGCAAAAATGCATCACGACGATTAACGCCACCGTGGCAAAGCCAACTTTTTGCACTTGCAATCAAGCGAATCGGGGTTTTGCTACCCAGAGAGCGCGCCATAGCACCAACGATTGCGGTAGGCTGGGTGCTCCATGGAAGCGCCGTATCACCTTCCGCAAGCTCAGATTCGTGGGCTTGATACATAAATGAAGGAAGTTGATCTTTTTCTTCGACATTGCCTGGTGTTGTTAATTGAGCAATAGGCATAACGCTGACGCTTGCGTCTTCATCTTGAAGATCAACGTATGATAAAACACAGTGCGTAGTACCTAAGTCGATACCAACACTGTAACGGTGTTCTTGAATATCTTGCATTACAGTTCAACCTCAGCGGCGGCAACAACGTGTGCATCATGGCCTTCAGCCAGTTTTGGCAATTTAACGTTCGTTACTTTCCAACCGCGGTGGATAAGGGTTCCAGTGAAAGGTGCTTCGCCAACAACGTTACCTGTTAATCGTACTTCAGATGCATTAAAGCCTTGTGGCAGAGTAATGCGAGTTTCTTCTTCTTCATTACGAACAGGAGCAAAGCTGAAATATTCGTTAAGGACTTTTTGTCCGCCTTCGTGAATAACACGGGCAGCAGCGCCGATTTCTGCATCAGCGAAGCCTTTGAGGTCTTCTTGCATGAAATCGATAAAGCGTGCTTCTTGTTGAAGTAGCGATAATAGCTGTAGGGCAGAATCAGGCGTTGATGTTTTTAGTTTTGGTTCAACTTCAACAATTTTCTCAACAATCTTTTCTACTTCGACAACTTTTTCTACTTCAATAATTTTCTCGACAGGTTTTTCAACCTCAACGATTTTTTCGACTTCTTTCTCAACAACTTTCTCGATTTCAACAGGCTTGCCTTTCTTGGCAATATATAGAACCAGCATGACAGCCAGAAGGCCACCAAGCCAAGCGTGTCCCATATCAATCGTTGTCGGCATTGCCGATAAATCTACAGTTAGTTCAGAAAAATCAAAAGCCATATCCGTCTTCTCTATGCAGTGAAATAGTGGTTCACAATTAATATTTTGGGTCGAATGTTATCATAATCAAGTTGCATTATATCGAAACCCGTCATTTTTTTGCCTCAATTGAAGCATTTAGCTTTTCTATAGCTCGAATTGTAAACAAAATAGGTTTGACAGGATATTGTCATAGTCTCTATAGGTACGTGATACCCTGTAAATTACACGATTTAGTACCTTCACTATTAGCGTATTTTTATGACATTCGTTGCGTTAATTCATAAATTTATGCATTCGAAGCGAGCATTGCGTGAAAAATTAGGTAAAATCATGGCTGATTTAGACTGAATTTTGGGTGTTAACATGTCATCAGATTTTTACGGAACAAGTGCCGCATATGCGCGACAAGAACAAGGTTACCGAGAAAAAGCGCTGAAGCTATATCCTTGGGTGTGCGGACGTTGTTCTCGTGAATTTGTATATTCAAACCTTCGTGAACTGACTGTTCACCATGTTGATCACGACCACACGAACAACCCTACTGATGGAAGCAACTGGGAATTACTTTGCTTATTTTGCCACGACCATGAACATGAAAAGTACACGGAAGCTGACAATCAAATGGGCAGTGTTGTAAAAGCGGGTGAGAATGATCATGAAGCGGCGACGTTTAATCCTTTTGCTGATTTAAAAGCAATGATGAATAAGAAAAAATAACACCGCATCGTGTTTGTTTATTGAATTGCTTATTAAAAAATATAACGAGAAGGTGGTGAGGTTGATAACAAACTATCAATTGGCCCCCTTTCTCGTTGTTATGGGTAGTCAAGCACTGATTTAATGTCAGTAATGTTTTCTGTTACCCACTGTTTATTTATTGCCCCCCAGTCACTGATTTCATAGTTACCACTTCGATTTCTTTCTCCCTCCGTTTGTACAAACTGACAGACAACATCAAGTTCAGCCAAACTTTTAATTGTATCTTGCGCAGTACGGCGCGGCATGCCCGTGTACTCGAGAATACCCGGGACAGTCGAGATACCTGTATCAATGAGGTATGCCACATACAGTCGTCGATAGAAACTGGTCTTGGTTTTGCTTACTTGCACGCTAACGTCCTTAAATCATTGTCTATTTATGTTTATTTTAACACCGTTAACCCACGATAACATTATTCGGGCTTCTGAGCGCTACTCAGCTTTATTCGTATTTTCTACTTAGAAGGTTATCAATTTCATGGAAGCTAACTAGAGTTACCTGTATGTACTTTTTAAGGAACGTGTGATGACAGAGCAAAATCGGCAGCGTTCAGAGTTAAAAGCTTTCTTGTTTATTACCGTCATTCTATTCCCTATTTTAGCCGTTGCAGTCGTTGGCGGTTACGGGTTTTTTGTGTGGTTTTTACAAGTGGTGACTGGGTAGCGCTTCGTTAACTATATAGAAGTGCAGGAAAAAGATACGTAAATGTGTAGCAATAGATTGGAGAGGTCATAATGAAATGTTCTCGGCGTAAATTTCTAAAAGCACAAGCCGCTGCCTCAGCAGCTGCCGCGGCGGGGATGTCGATTCCCGTCGTCGCGAGTAATGTTGTTACTGATGGATCACTGACACAGCTCGATTGGGAAAAAGCGCCGTGCCGTTTCTGTGGTACGGGTTGTTCAGTTAATGTCGGTGTCAAAGATGGAAAGGTCGTTGCTACTCATGGTGATATAAAGTCACCGGTTAATCGTGGCCTGAATTGCGTTAAAGGCTACTTCTTATCGAAAATCATGTATGGCGATGACCGCCTTATGCAGCCATTACTGCGAATGAAAGACGGGAAGTATGACAAAGAGGGTGATTTTACAGCCATCAGTTGGGATCAAGCTTTCGATATTATGGCCGAAAAATGGAAAGCGACATTGAAAGATAAAGGTCCAGAGGGCATTGGCATGTTTGGTTCTGGCCAGTGGACGATTTATGAAGGGTATGCGGCATCAAAATTAATGAAAGCGGGCTTCCGTTCTAATAACATCGAACCCAATGCTCGTCACTGTATGGCGTCTGCTGTCGTCGGATTCATGCGTACCTTTGGTATTGATGAACCGATGGGCTGTTATGATGACATTGAAGAAGCTGATGCTTTTGTCTTATGGGGCTCAAATATGGCTGAAATGCACCCCATATTATGGACCCGAGTAACAGATAGAAGGCTGTCGAACCCTGGCGTTAAAGTATCTGTACTTTCTACTTTTGAACACCGAAGCTTTGAGTTAGCTGATATTCCGATTATTTTTACCCCTCAATCTGATCTTGCGATCCTAAACTTCATTGCCAATTACATTATTAGTAATGATAAGGTGAATAAAGACTTCACCGATAAGCATGTGAATTTTAGACGAGGAGCAACCGATATTGGTTATGGTCTTCGTCCAGAAAACCCATTGCAGCAACAAGCGAAAAATCCAGATAGTGGTGATTCGGAGCCAATGACGTTTGATGAGTTCAAGTCATTTGTCTCTGAATATACCGTCGAAAAAGCCAGTGAAATGTCTGGTGTGCCAACGCATAAATTAATTGAGTTGGCAGAACTGTATGCCGACCCAAAAGTTAAAGTCATGTCTTTCTGGACCATGGGCTTCAATCAACACACCCGAGGTGTCTGGTGTAATAATTTGGTATATAACATCCACCTACTTACCGGGAAAATATCTACACCAGGAAATAGTCCGTTTTCCTTAACGGGGCAGCCATCAGCCTGTGGTACGGCGCGAGAAGTAGGGACATTTTCGCATCGACTACCAGCCGACTTAGTTGTGGCAAACCCAGAGCACCGGAAAACAGCAGAGAAAATTTGGAAACTGCCTGATGGTACTATTCCAGGAAAAGTTGGTGCGCATGCGGTCTTACAGAGTCGAATGCTAAAAGACGGGAAAATTAATGCTTATTGGATTCAAGTAAATAACAATCTTCAAGCTGCCGCAAATATTAATGAGGAAACGTTACCGGGCTATCGCAATCCTGACAATTTCATTGTCGTGTCTGATGCTTATCCTACTGTGACGGCTCAGGCCGCAGATTTGATCTTGCCCGCTGCTATGTGGGTAGAAAAAGAAGGCGGATATGGTAACGCAGAACGCCGTACACAGCTTTGGCACCAAATGGTGTCGGCGCCAGGTGAGTCGAAATCTGACCTATGGCAGTTGATGGAATTCTCTAAACGTTTTACTACCGACGAAGTGTGGCCAGAAGAGTTGCTCGATGCTAATCCATCCTACAAAGGAAAGACGCTTTTTGATGTACTCTACAAAAATGGTCAAATTGATAAGTTCCCGTTGGAAGATATCGCAGAAGGCCATGCCAATGATGAGTCAACCGAATACGGTTTCTATGTGCAAAAAGGCTTGTTTGAAGAGTACGCGGAGTTTGGCCGTGGCCATGGGCACGATTTAGCACCTTTTGATATTTATCATGAAACACGAGGGCTTCGCTGGCCTGTGGTAGATGGTAAGGAAACATTATGGCGATACCGCGAAGGCGCTGATCCATACGTTAAAGAGGGAGCTGGTTTTGAGTTTTATGGCAAGCCAGACGGTAAAGCCATCATATTTGCCTTACCGTATGAGCCGCCAGCAGAAAGCCCAGATAAAGAATATGACTTGTGGTTATCAACAGGGCGTGTTCTTGAACATTGGCATTCAGGGTCAATGACTCAACGGGTGGCAGAAATACACAAATCTTATCCTCATGCACAAGTATTTATTCACCCAGATGACGCAAAATCACGTGGTTTACGTCGCGGTGATGCGGTGAAAGTGATTTCTCGACGGGGGGAAATGATTACTCGCGTTGAAACTCGGGGGCGAAATAAGCCACCGAAAGGTTTGGTATATGTTCCTTGGTTTGATGCAAGTCAGTTGATTAATAAAGTCACGCTTGATGCAACCGATCCACTGTCAAAGCAAACTGACTTTAAAAAGTGTGCAGTCAAAATTGTAAAGGCATAGGAGAAACCAGATGAAACACTTCATTTCAGTGCTTTTACTGTTGTTTGCCACCGCTGTTATTGGCGCTACAGCAGTAATTAATGGCGATGAGCTTGCGACATTGCGTGGTTTTGCACTTAATCAAGAATCGGAACCACCTGCAATGAGTAAAACGCTCAATACAGATGTTATTCCCAAGCGTAGCTACCCAATGCAGCCACCGATAATTCCGCATAAGATTGATAATTATCAAGTTGATTTAAATGTGAACAAATGTATGTCTTGTCACGCAAGAAGCCGCGTTGAAGAAACTCAGGCGAGAATGATCAGTGTTACGCACTATATGGATCGTGATGGTAACTTTTTGGCTGAATTATCCCCTCGACGTTATTTCTGTGAGCAGTGCCATGTTGTTCAAACTGATGTGAAACCTGCGGTAGGTAATACGTTTACCGACCTCGATACGCTATTGAGCGAAACGAAATAGGGGGAAAGCGTATGTGGGGTTGGATAAAAAAATGGTGGACGTTAATTCGTTCACCCGCGAAGTACTTTAGCCTAGGTTTTTTAACTCTCGGTGGATTTGTTGCTGGTATCTTTTTCTGGGGGGCGTTTAATACGGGAATGGAATTTACTAATACAGAAACATTTTGTGTTAGTTGCCACGAAGATAACGTTTACCAAGAGATACAGGGAACCATCCATTTCACAAACCGAACAGGAGTAAGAGCAATCTGCTCTGATTGTCATGTCCCGCATAATTGGACAGACAAAATGGCGCGTAAAATGCAAGCATCGAAAGAAGTGTGGGCTTGGGTGACTGGTGCGATTTCAACACCAGAGAAATTTGAAGCACGTAGATTGCATATGGCTGAACGAGAGTGGACTAGGATGAAAAAGAATGACTCATTAGAGTGCCGTAACTGTCATGAATTTAGCTATATGGACTTTACTCAACAGTCAAAGCGAGCTTCTACGCAGCATGCGAGCAATCTTGCTGATGGAACTAAAACGTGCATTGATTGCCATAAAGGTATTGCCCACCATTTACCAGATATGAAAGGTGTGGAAGGCTTCTAAGCAAAACAGCTTGATGTACAGTGTTTTATTTGGGTTCTGGTCAAAACGGTTCTTTTTATACAAAAAGTTCTCTTTATGAGCCGTTTTTGACCAATATTCTGTTGACTAAAATTATAAAACCTTAAGCTTTTGATAGGGTTTGTACGCGCTTTTTGTCGAAAATAGAATAAGTACTCAATTATTGAGTAT
>NZ_JAKJSJ010000095.1:0-16799 GCF_050336715.1 Photobacterium makurazakiensis | reverse complement strand
ATAATAGATATCCAAAGTATATTAACCCTATTGAAAGTAAATTTATAAAACTAGCAAATAATATCAGGTTAGAATCTTTGTTGTTTTCTCAAAGGTTAGACACAATACTAAGCGCAAAAGTGTCACTTGATTTTTCAACAACTGTAATAGATGACTTAAGTAGAGATGCCTTAACAAAACTAGATGATAATAATAAAAAGCTAGCCATTTATGATTACCTAGCTAAGAAAATTGATAGTGATGAATTAATAGATATTGTTGATGGTGACGTAAATGTTCAACCGATTATAAGTTATGTGTCTCTGAAGTCGCGGGTTGAAATGATTATCGAAAAYGAAGAAATCGCCCTTGTTGAAAGTGGTATTCATGAATCGATTAATAAGATGAATAATTTCCTTGTCGAGTGTTCATCTAAGGCATTTATCAATATCATTTCGTCATCAGGTTTACTCTTCATCGCGTTGATTGCATATTTGTATTGGCGACAATGGAGTCATCAATATCATGAAAATGCGCTTAATCGAGAGCTGTTAGAGAAGGAGCGTGAACGGTCACACCTTTCTTTGGTTGTAGAGCATGCTAGTGACGCGATTCTTATAACAGATAAAAACGGATTCATTCAATGGGCAAATCATGCCTTTGAGAGGCTATCTGGGTTTACGATGAATGAAGTCGAAGGTAGCCAATTTGGTGGGCTATTACAAGGGAAAGAGACCTCTCGAGAGGAAGTTCGCCGTATTTCTTCCGAGTTGAAATCAGGGTTGGTCATAAAGTCTGAATTAGTTAATTATCATAAAGATGGTTCTCAATATTGGATCGAGATGGTGATTACCCCTATCAAAGATAGTAACGATGAAATAGAACAATTTATCGTTGTAGAAAGGAATACGAGTCAAAGAAAAAAGTTAGAGCAGAGCTTAGAGCAAGCGGTGATGACTGCTGATGCATCTAACCAAGCAAAATCGACCTTTCTTGCTACGATGAGTCATGAGCTGAGAACACCTTTAAACGGTATTCTTGGTATGGCTCAAATACTTGAAAGTTCATCTATCGATAAACAGCAAGCAGAGCACATATCAATATTAATAGAATCTGGTAACCATTTACTATCGCTTCTTAATGATATATTGGATATATCTAAAATTGAAGAGGGAATGTTAGAACTTGAGTCGGTTGACTTTACCATAGAAGGTATCTGTCGGCCTATTATGAGTACCTATGATGCTTTATGTAATGAAAAGGGTATTGAATTTATATTAAATAACCGACTTCCCGCAGGGAAATATTATAGTGGAGATAAGTCTAGAATTAGGCAGTTAATATTCAACCTTTTAAGTAATGCGGTTAAATTCACCTCGCAAGGTTCAGTCAGTATTTCCTTCACAACTGACAATGTAGTGAAAAATGGTTGTGAATCGTTATTGATTATTGTTGAAGATACTGGCGTTGGTATTTCTCCCGAGCGTACTGAGGCAATATTTGATCCATTTGTTCAGGCTGAGTCATCCACAACACGAAAATTTGGTGGTACTGGTTTGGGATTAGCGATAGTTAAACAACTTACAAACCTCATGGAGGGTGATATAGCCATCGAGAGTAAAGAAGGAATAGGGACTAAATTTATAGTAACTATCTTTCTTAAACCGGGAGAAAAAACTGAAAGTGAAAACAGACCAGTTATCTCGCTTGATACGCATGCGCTTTCTAACTCTCTGAAGATTTTAATTGTCGAAGACAACAATATTAATGCGCTTGTCGCAAAAACGTTTTGCAAAAAACAGGGGCATAGCGTTGATTTAGCCGTGAATGGACAAGTTGCTATTGAGAAAGTGAAAGAGGGTGAGTTTGATTTGATTTTGATGGATAACCATATGCCTGTAATGGATGGTATTGAGGCTACAAGAATAATAAAACAGGAGTTAAATGATAAAGTTGTTATCTTTGGCTGTACTGCTGATGTGTTAAAAGAATCGCATGAGAAGTTTATTGGCGCAGGGGCTAGCTATGTACTAACAAAACCATTGAAAAAAGAAAGCTTTGTTGATGCACTTGAAAGAAACCGTGAACTATTAACGACCTCAAACTGTGTTATCGAAGAGAATGCTTAGTAGCCATACCGTGTTTAACTAAAAAGAACCGTGGTACTTTTTAAATTATTCTTAAGTATGGCTACTTTTATTCAGCGCAGCATTATCGCTATACGGTACATTTCAGTACGAAAGCGAATACCAATTTATTCTTTACCGAATACATTGTTTTCTTGCTCTTGTACGCGGATGAACGTAGTACGCTTAGTTAGCTCTTTCAGCTGAGCAGCACCGACGTAAGTACAGGTTGAGCGCACGCCACCCATGATATCTTGAATAGTGTTCTCAACCGGGCCACGGTAAGGAAGAAGCACTGTTTTACCTTCTGCTGCGCGGTATTTAGCAACGCCACCAGAGTGCTTGTCCATCGCGCTTTGCGAAGACATGCCGTAGAACTTCATGAATGTTTTGCCATCTTGCTCGATAACTTCACCGTTACTTTCTTCGTGACCAGCTAGCATACCGCCAAGCATTACGAAGTCAGCACCGCCACCGAATGCTTTAGCCACGTCACCGGCACATGAACAACCGCCGTCACCGATGATACGACCGCCCAGGCCGTGTGCAGCGTCTGCACATTCGATGATAGCTGAAAGTTGAGGGTAACCAACGCCAGTTTTAACGCGAGTTGTACAAACAGAGCCAGGGCCGATACCGACTTTAACGATATCAGCACCCGCAAGGATAAGCTCTTCAACCATGTCGCCAGTAACAACGTTACCTGCGCTAATCACTTTGTCTGGGAACTCAGCACGTACTTTTTGTACGTATTGAACAAGGTGCTCAGAGTAGCCATTCGCGATATCGATACAGATAAAGATAAGGTCGTCAGACAGTGCCATCACATCTTTAGTTTTCTGGAAGTCAGCCTCAGACGTACCAGTAGAAACCATTGCGTTGTTCAGCACGCTAGCTTCGTTGTTCTTAACGAATTCAGCCCAGTCAGCCACTGTGTAGTGTTTGTGAACAGCCGTCATCACACCGTGCTTAGCCAGGGAGGCCGTCATTTCGAAGCTACCAACAGAATCCATGTTAGCCGCAATAATAGGTACGCCAGACCATTGACGGCCGCTGTGCTTGAATGTAAAATCGCGGGTTAATTCAACTTGAGAGCGACTTTTTAGGGTTGAACGTTTTGGACGAAACAGTACATCTTTAAAACCTAGCTTCAAGTCTTGTTCGATACGCATTGGTAATTCCTTAAATCTTATCGAATATTGCCTCATGGAAGGTAGCTGTTGGCAGACAGCACACCTAGGTACCATGTAGCAGGCACAAAAAAACCGGAGCGTTGGCAGACGCTCCGGTTTTCAGCATTATAGGCCCAGAAACTTTATTAGCAAGTCTGATAATAAACTTTTTTTTGTGGTATCTTTGAAAAGATTATATGCTGAGAAATGCATTAAACGCCTAAAAATTCCTCGCTTTATCTGTATCTGTACAAATGCCACCCAGCCAGATCTATCACTCTTTATAATGCCTTCAAAATGATCCAGTAGTGGTGCTTTTTATTTGTATTTCAGTCCTAAAAAACAAAAAGCCTCCGCAGTCTAGGAGGCTTTAGTTTGAGGGAGAGCAGAGTGAAAGGTTAACTTTCTGCTTCTGATAACACTAATTCTTGTGAGTTTTTGCTGGCTTTCAGCATTTTCGTTATTACACGCGAAGCAAGTAGCGCAACTACGACCATTACAACAGCTAGAGTAGTTAGCGTACTGAAGTAGTCACCATAAACGCTCTGTACAATTTCTTGTGTAATTTCTTGGCCTTTTTCTAAAGCGATCGACGTCGAGAACACTGCACCGACAATGCCACTCAATGCAATTGCAACCGAGAATAAGCTGACAGAGAAGTTTTCAATGTGTTTAGGTGCGACTGAAAGAATAAAGGCCACTACCATACTACCAACGATTACTTCAGCTAATGCTTGGAAGAAGTGAATTGCTAGGAACACCTCAGGACGAATAATTACATCAGGTCCAATAGACATTACAGCGACGGTTAAAATACCGAATGCAATTGCAGTCAGGATAAAAGCAAACCCGACTTTGGTTGCTGTCGAAAAGTTGATGTTACGCTTTTCAAGAGATGAAAAGGTCATTGCGATTAGCGGGCCACCGACAATACACCACAGCGGGTTCATTGCCATTGATGCTTCTGGAGCAATAGGAATAAATCCGAATAGATCGCCGCGCATGGTATTAATTGTCACCATAGTCATGGATGTCATCATTTGCCCGTAGTAAACAAAGAAAGCCGTTGTAAGCGCTGTCATGATCAGGATTGTGCCCATTTTCAATGCGTCTGATTTATTGGCTTTTAACATCAAAGAAATAAAGTACGCGATGGCAGCAGCGCCAATGGCATAAACAATATTTTGACCAATGTCCATATTCGAGAACATGAAGAAGACTAAGCCGATCATCGAAATCGAAATACCGATAAAAGCGAGCCAGTTTTTTGCGCTAACAGGTTGTTGATCGATCTCTGCTGCAACAGTGACTAGCTGTTTACGTGAAACAACCAGAATAATAAACGCAATAAATGCCATCCCTGCTGATAATGAAAAACTGCCATTGAAGCCGAGTACAAGCACAAACATTGGAAACAAATATTGACCTAGAAATGCCCCGATATTATTCACGGAATAGTTAACTGGGTAACCATTCTCAAAATCTTCTTCGGTCGCAAAGGTACGTTTATAAAGGCTAGGGTAGGACGGTGACATCAACCCTCGTGAGTAACTGGCTAAAGCTATACCAACGAGGCTCATTGGCACGTTAAGTGTTGATGCGCCTAAAACAAGTAACGCATAGCCAACTGCGAATCCGCAGTAACTAATGGTTAAAGAGCGGTAAGCCCCTAAGAACTTATCAGCTATAAAGCCGCCAGCAATAGCAAATAGTGGGCCGATAGATGAAAATGCACCCACAACCATCATCGTATCAGCTTCGCTGTAATTTAAGTTTTCTAAGAAAAAGCGGGTTAAAATTACCATCACGCCGTAAAAAGATAAGCCAAACATCATTTGGCAAACCATCATCGACTTGTTCAGTTTATTCCACATAACTACATCTCTTTGTTAATGGATAATATGAGAAAGGAAAATGTAACAAATTGTAAATTCGTTGCTGATACTATCATTAACATGCAAGAAGAATGCTATTAAATGCGTTTAGAATTGATCAAAAGCACATTACTTTTTCTTATGCTTTGGTGTGACTTTTCTAATGGCGGTTGATTTTTTATTAGAGATCGTAGAGATATCTTCATTAATTTAAATTTTTTTTCGTCTTTTTCTCAACCTCTTCGTCTTATACACATTGGAACAAACATCATTAGCGATGGCGTGAATGTTCACACCATTGTTTTTATGTTGTAGCGCTAAGAAAAGTGAAGATGCAGCAAACAAAAATTAAGCAAGAAGAGACGATGCCTTTACAGAACAGCAGCATAATATCGTCATTGACAGGCATTCTCCGTGGCATTGAACGCGAGTATATTCGTACTTCCTCGCAGGGGAGCCTGTCTCAGCATAGCCACCCAACACAATTAGGAGCTGCGCTTACTCATCCGTATATCACGACCGATTTTGCTGAAGCTCAGCTTGAGCTCGTCACACCTGCGGTAAGCAATAAAGCAGAAACATTTGGCTTTTTAGCGACATTGCACCGCTTTGTTAATGATAATCTACCGGAAGGGGAGCTAATGTGGGCGGGGAGTATGCCACCGGCTTTACCTGACGATGAGGCGATAGCAATTGCATATTATGGCAGTTCGAATGCGGGCCGTATGAAAATGCTATACCGAGAAGGGCTTGCTAATCGCTACGGCAAGCGGATGCAAACAATCTCAGGTATCCACTATAACTTTTCATTGCCTGAAAGCTTTTGGCAAGCACTGCATGTGCATGAACAAAGTACGTTACCTTTAGCTGATTTTATTTCGGAGCGATATTTTCATCTTATTCGTAATGTGATGCGTCATGGTTGGATTATTCCCTATTTGTTCGGTGCTTCACCTGCTGTTGATGCCAGCTATCTAGCTGGTAAGGCACATTCATTGGTAATGCTGGATGAGGAGACCTTATATCTGCCTTGGGCAACATCGTTACGCTTGAGTAATTTGGGTTATACCAACGATGAGCAATCTCGATATCCAATCAGTTATAACAATAAGTCTGAGTACTTAAACGGTTTGTGCCGTATTTTGGCGTTGCCGAGTGAGCGTTATGTGCAGTTTAGTGATGGCCAGCAGCTCAATACATCGATACTGCAACTTGAAAATGAGCTTTATGGCTCTGTGCGCCCCAAAATAGTTAGTAATGAACTCAGGCCGCTCGATGCACTGTGTCGCGATGGTGTGAAATATATCGAGCTTAGAAGTGTTGATAACAACCCGTATTTACCCTTAGGGATCAGTGAGTCACAAAGTGATTTTCTAGATGTGTTTCTTACCTACTGTGCCTTAACACCAAGTCCTGAATTATCAGAGCAAGAGCAACGTCTTATTCAACAACGACAAGAGTTAGTGGCGACGATGGGCAGAAAGCCTGGTATGGCGTTACCGACACTTGAAGGCGAACAAAGTTTAAGTGAGATGGGACAAACACTACTGTCTTCAATGAACGCTGTGGTATCGATGTTTGATCGTGCTTTCGGCTCAGAAGCCTACAAGCAGAGCATTGAGTCAGAAAGGGCCAAATTTATCGATAGCGAACTTACACCTTCAGCACGGCTCTTGGCTGATATGCGAACTCAGCAATTGAGTTATCGCGAACATATCTTGAATTTGTCACGTGAACATATGACTTACCACAAAGCCGAGGCGATAGACGTTGACTACAATGCTCACCTGACTGAGATTACGAATGATTCGTTATTATCACAACGAGAATTAGAAGCACAGGCTGAAATTAGTTTTGACGAATTCATCAATGAAAAAAATACCGTGCATTGCGGCTGTAACTAGGTACAAAAATTAATGGATATTCTTTGGAGATTGCGGGGCTACATTAAGATGTTTGCCCACCGTTATATTATTGCGTTTATTGGGCTTCAAATTGTTGCCATTTTAAATCTCGCACCACCTTGGTTGATTGGTCGAATTGTTGATGCCATTAGTTCAGATACCTTGACGCGTGAGTTTTTAGCCCTGCATCTGTTGGGCATTCTGGTGGCGGCGATAGGTATGTATGGCTTGCGCTATGTGTGGCACAGCCAGTTATATGGTGCTTCTGTTGCGATTACTCGTGTGATCCGTCGTGAATTGTTTTGGCAATTTAGTGCACTATCGCCGTCCTTCTATGCTCGACACAGTAGTGGTGATTTGATGGCCCATGCCACTAATGATCTCAATGCTGTTGAACAAGCTGCTGGTGGTGGTGTGATGACCATGGTGGATTCCCTGATTGCTGGTCTTACCGTGATTTTCGGTATGATTTTCGTCGTCAGCGGCCAGCTAACGGCTGTGGCATTGTTGCCGTTTCCATTGTTGGTGTATATCACCCATAAATATGGAACAGCGATGCAAAAAAGGTTTGGTCGTGCCCAAGCCGCTTTCTCGAATTTGAATGAAGAAGCGAGAGAAACGGTGTCAGGTATTCGTGCCGTACGATCGCACGGTATTAACCAGCGTCAGCAGCAACGTTTCGGTCAGACCCTTGATGATACCTTTGAGGCTAACCTATCGGTGGCCAAAATTGACTCATTGTTTGGTCCGACTATCCAGCTAATTTACGGTTCATCGTTTGTGATTGCGATTGCGTATGGTGCTTGGTTGATCAGTAAAGGTGAGATCACAGTTGGCCTGTTTACTAGCTTTACTCTGTATTTAGCACAGTTACTTGGGCCATTTTTGCAGTTTGGTTGGCAGTTCAACATTTTCCAACGTGGGAGTACCTCTTGGCGTCGTTTGGAAAAGCTGTTTGCTGAGAAACCTCAAGTGACTGAAGGGGACACTGAACTATCAAGTGATATACGAGCGGATGTTGAATTTAATATATCTCAGTTTGCTTATCCAAAAACGGATCACAGTGCACTGGAAAATATCGAACTCCAACTTCCTGTTGGTGGTTTAGTTGGTGTTACAGGGCCAACTGGTGGAGGAAAAAGTACGCTGATCAGTTTATTGCTCAGGCAGTACGGGTTTGTTGATACACAGTCGAATATAACGCTGTCTGGTGTGCCAATCGAACAACTTACCTTTCAGTCATTACGTAGCAGAATGGCGTGGGTACCGCAGAAGCCTTTCTTGTTCTCTGGCACCATCGCTGAAAATATTGCGATGGCGAAACCTAACGCTTCTGAGCAAGAGATAAAGCATGTCGCAGAAATGGCCGGAATAAAAGATGAAATTGAAGCCATGGCTGATGGCTTCAAGACCCAGCTTACCGAGAATGGCTCAAATTTGTCAGGTGGTCAGAGGCAGCGTTTAACCTTAGCAAGGGCGTTACTAACCGATGCCGATATTCTTTTACTGGATGACCCATTCAGTGCTCTGGATATGAGAACAGAAGCGAAAGTGCGGCATAACTTAAAAACGCATTATGGTAATAAAACCATGTTGCTAATTACCCAACGCTTACCAAATTTAGTCGATGCTGATCATATTGTGGTGTTAGATCAGGGGAAAATTACCGAGAGAGGAACTCACCGATCACTTATGGACAACCAAGCTTGGTACGCGAAAGTGTATAACCGCCAGAGTCAACTCGGGGCAGCTAGATCTGTATCGGAAGTAATGCCTGCAGCAGTATCAACGGAGGCATTAGGAGAAAGTTATGCGTAATCTTCACAAAAACAACCCGAGCAGTCACTCGCCATTTCGTCGCTTGGTGACTTACTCATTACCTCATAAAGTCCGCTTTATTGCTGCGTTCGCTATGCTGAGTATTGCAATTGCAGCTGAGATGGCAATTCCATGGTTGGTTAAAACTATCTTGGATGACGTGATTGTTCCTCAGCAGTTTGACTGGATTCATTTAGGGATACTGAGTGGGTTAGTGTTTGGCTTCTACGTAATTCAAGCGGTTTTCCAGTACTTTCAAGCGCTGTCATTTCGGCACGGTGCTTTGTTGGTGGTTAACGATGTAAGGAAGGAGCTGTTTGAGCACGTTCTTAATTTTCCTATCCGCACCTTCGATAAGTTGCCATCGGGTAAGTTAGTGTCATATATCACCAACGATACAGAATCGCTACGCGATATGTTTGTTTCGACTATGCCAACGATCATTCAGGGTAGCATGAGGATCATGGGTATATTCATTGCAATTGCACTGCTGGACTGGCGGCTGATGCTACTAAGCTTAGCGTTGATTCCTGTTTTACTACTTACTATGCACCTATATCGCAAGGTTTCGATGCCGATTTTTGATGGCATTCGAGTGCAGGTAAGTAACATCAACAACAATATCAGCGAATCGCTGCAAGGCATGGCGTTGATCCAAGCTTTTCAGCAGGAAAAGGCTTTCCAAGATAAGTTTGAAGAAAGCAATAATAGCTGGTTTAAATTCCGTACCCGTTCTATTGCTACAGATAGCTTGATGCTTGCACCATTTACACGTTTAGTTGGTTCGTTGACTGCTATCGGCATTGTCGCTTGGTTCGGGGGTGCATCATTAAATACGGTGGTGGAAATTGGTACTTTGTATGCCTTTTTGAATTATATCGAGCGTTTCTTTGACCCGTTCCGTCAATTGTCGATGGAGCTGCGTAAACTTCAGGTGGCCACGGTGTCGTCAAAGCGAATTTTCGAATTGCTTGATGATAAAGAGGGACAGGATGATAAGCCTTCGACCTTCGCTGAATTAACCACTCAAAAAGACATTGAGTTCCAAAATGTCAGCCTAACTTATGAAGAAGGCCATACTGCTTTGTCTAACGTGAGCTTTACCGCTGAAGGCGGCAAGTTTACCGCTATTGTTGGACATAGCGGCAGTGGTAAAAGCTCAGTCATTAATCTATTAATGCGATTTTATCAGCACCAACAAGGCGACATCTTAGTGGGGGGAGAGAAAATTCAAGCATTGCCAGAAGCACAGCTGCGTCGATTGTTTGGTTTAGTCTCTCAGGATCCGTATATTTTCAGCGGTTCTATTTCGGAAAATATCGACTTGTCACACCGAGAGCCGGATCAGTCCAAAGCGAGAGATGCAGCTACGCAGGTAAAAGCATCAGCATTTATCGAGCGCTTATCTGGCGGGTATGCACACCAGCCAGGATACGGAGGCTCGTCACTATCGACTGGTGAACGGCAGCTATTGGCGCTAGCGCGAGCGCTTGCACATGATCCTCAAATTTTCCTACTCGATGAGGCGACTGCCAATATCGACAGTGAGACAGAAGAGGCGGTAAAAGCGGCCTTAGCCAATATTCAACACGGGCGCACAGTGATCGCGGTTGCACACCGCCTTTCGACTATACAAAACGCCGATCAAATTCTTGTGATGAGTAAGGGGAAAGTGGTTCAGACTGGCACCCATGATGAGCTAGTTGCTCAACCCGGTGATTACCAAGAATTGTACCTTGCACAGAAAACAGAAGAAGAAAAAGAACATGAAAATTTCAACCTTGGCTTGGCAGCCGCAACAGCTGCTTGATGCTTCATCAACTATAGGCACAATTATGAATTCAGATAAAAAATCTCAAGCATCAGGGTTGCTAGCAAAACAGGTCATTGATGAAGCTTGTGAATGGTCAATCATGCATGGTGTCGCTATAAAAAACAGTAATGGTACGGCAAGACACTGCCCGTTTAGTGTTGCACCAATGTCGATGAAGCGTGAGGTATACCAACACCTTTTGAAAGTGACGCCATTGATCACCAAATTGATCAGCAATGTGTCTGAAGATCATGCTTTCTTGCAGTCATCACTGCAGGAAATGGCGCAGGCCGATCCGTTTTTTGGCCGCTTGATGTCGTTACATCAGCAGGTACATGGTACAGACAGTATTCAACCTGCGGCACGTCAACCGTTGCTACTCATGCGCACCGATTATATGGATGACCGCCAGCAAGGTGCTAAAGTCATCGAGTTTAACGGAATTGCTGCGGGTATGGGGCCATTTGGTCAGCGGGCTACGCAGCTGCACCAATTCATGCAAAATCAATGGCCTGAAACCTATGATCAGTGGGTAGAAGATGCAACCGCGAAACCTGCCGATAATGTTGGCCTTGAGCAGCTGGCTTATGGTACCGCTGACGCTGCACGTAAGATCCAAGCTGAGTTTAATGATAGTGGGCAGCCAACGTTTTTAATGGTGGTTCAAAAGAACGAAGATAATGTTTATGACCAGCATCTGCTTGAGGTTGAGCTTCAGCGTCTCGGGCTGAGAACGGTTAGACGTACTTTCGATCAACTGGCAACTGAGTTGTACAGTGGAGAAGACAATCGCCTAATGCTTAAAGGTATTGGCTCTGTTGATGTGGTTTACCTACGTGCAGGTTATCAATATGAAGATTATTTTGCGCCTGAGTTACAAGAAGAAACCTGTTGTCACACCTTGAGTCAAACACGAGTGTTCATTGAGCAGCATAATGTGGCAGTGAACGCTACGATTAGTCAGCAGTTGGCAACCAGTAAGACGATGCAAATGTTGCTTACCATGATGCCTGTACCAGAGTTCGAACGCTGGGGATTGAATGTTGAAGAGGCTGAACTCGTTAAAAGCGTGCTGGCTGATATGCGCCCTATTAACAAGGAAACGATTAGTTGGTTTGAGGCTGAAGCCAACAAGCAGGAGTGGGTACTGAAAAATCAAGGCGAGGGGGGAGGCCACTGTGTATTTGGTGAAGATATTAGCAACAGATTAGCTAAGCTGAAGCCAGAAGATTATGATGCGTGGGCGCTAATGCAACGTTTATATCCGCATGAACGCGAACGCCCTACCATTGCGGTTCGTGATGGCAAACTCTCTCAAGTTGATGATTTGGTAAGCGAAATTGGCCTGTTCACCGCTTATTTCAATGGTGAACCCGTCACTGAGTTAAATGGCTACGCAGGGTACTTAGTACGCAGTAAACCCGCGAAAGAAAATGAGGGCGGTATTCATAGTGGTAAAGGGATTTTAGATTCAATTACGTTGATTGACTAAACTGTGATTAGTACAAAGCAGTTACTTTAAACTGAGTGACTGATATTGGTTTACATCTATGTCTAGGTTAGCTTGAGTTTGTTACTTGAGCTAACTTGGATATTTTTATTGGTTTAAATAGCTTCCGTTTGTACGTGAAGTGATTAGAGAAAAAACATGAATGTTGAAGTTGTATGGAATGAATACAGTTCGAGTTTGAAAGCGTTTTTGCATTCAAAAGTGTCCGATCATGATGACGTAGACGATCTGCTGCAAGATATCCTGATAAAAACGCATCATAACCTGAATAACTTAAAAGAGCGTAGCAAGGTAAAGTCGTGGTTGTTTCAGATTGCCAACAACTCGATCATCGATTTTTATCGTAAGAAAGCTAGAGCAAAAGATCTGACCGAAGATGATCTTTGGTATAAAGAAGACGATGTGACTATTCATCAGGAGCTTTCAGAATGTGTGGTGCCAATGCTTCAGGCTTTACCAAAAGCAGATGCTGATATGCTAATTGCCATCGAAATCAACGGTCAGTCCCAAAAAGAATATGCAGAAGAGAAAGGCATAAAATATTCGACGTTGAAATCGAGAGTGCAAAAAAGCCGAGAAAAAATGCATGGTCTGTTTCAAGAGTGCTGTGACTTATCACTCGACTCTCACGGTAATGTGATGGGCTATGAAGAAAAAGAGAACAGCTGCGGTAAGTGTTGATTGAAAAACAATGTGAGCGACGCCTATGGTGTCGCTTTATCTCAAAAGAGTACAAGTTAAGTCACGATTCTACTTTGCTACTTGTGGATATAAGTAGCCCCTTTCTTGCATAAATCTCCATACATATCATCCAGCATGTATCACCATACTAGTTTAACCTCACAAAATTAACGTGTTGTTGCATCTTGATTTTGCATACATCGATTTAGCTGCGGTATTATGAGCTGGATAATTTATCAATATTAGATTTATTATTTGGTAAGTGGCTGTATGTGCAGGTATTCATATTGCTATTTACTTTAACTACATAATAATCGCACCATTAGAAAGAGATATTGTTTTGCTAGAATTACTTACAGAAGTATTAGGGTGGACCTCGGTCGCGTTCTACATCTCCATCACTGTGTTTAACAGCATGAAATTTACCCGTTTTGCAGCCTTTGGTTCTGCAGCGAACGATATTATCTGGTCGATTCTAATGGGCTGGTGGCCGAAACTGATTTTAAACCTGTCAGTGGCTGCGATTAATACTTACCGCTACGTAAATGACTTTACGACAGCAGCTAAGGCTGTTGTGAATACGCTTGCCGCTATTATGGCAGCTGCGATCCTATATATTGTATATGTAGCTGTGACTGGCTTCATTGCTGATCCAACACTTCCCGTTGCATTACAATTTATGGATCTTGGCTTAATTGTTGCCGCACTTTATATGACAACGCTGAAAAAATACCGCACATTGATGCTGATCTCTGGCTTCGTTGGTTTGGGCGCATACTTTGGTAATACACAGATGATGATCATCAAGTGTATGGTTATCGGTATCATGTCATACAAGCTTATTGCACCAAGCCAGCAAGAAAAAGTAGAGCCAGTCGCTCAAAACTAAACCTGCTGATTGGAAAAAGCATTAACAGACAAGTGAAAGCCGCACTGTTTAACTTTAACAGTGCGGCTTTTTTTAAGGGCTTAAACATTTAGCTAGGTTTGGTCTGCGGTCGCTGGGTTCGGGTTAGATGTATTCATTTTTTTGAGTAACCGAGTTAGCAGTATGAGACTAATGAAAGCGGTTAGTGTTTCTGCAAATAACGGACTCAGCCATACGCCTGTTTCTGGAAGGAATTTAGGCAATACAAATAATCCAACGATAACGAATAGAAAGCCTCGAAAAATCGAAATAATATTAGCATTAGCGGGGCTACCGATTGATTGGAACATAGTCGCCGTTACCAGGTTTAGCGCCATAAATGGAAATGCCAAGAAATAGAAGGCTAAAGCGCTGGCTGACAGCATAACCAGTTCAGGGTTGTCGACGGTAAAGACACTGGCTATCTGAGTAGAGAATAGCTGAGATGCAATTACTGCGATAACCCCTGTAATAACGGCAAACTTTAGGCCAATAAATAACGTTTCTCGTACTCGCTCAGTTGCTTCAGCACCGTGGTTAAAGCTAATAATAGGCTGACAAGCTTGTCCAACACCAACCAAAATAAACATCACGAAAATCCCTACATTCATAACAATACTGAATGCATTCAGGTATAGCTCTCCACCAAGATCAAGCAGCACAATGTTGTAAATGAGCGTTGTCGCAGCCATTGAAGACTCGATAAAAAAGATAGGTAACCCAATAGATAATATCTTCGGTGCTTTGTTCAGCCCGCTCCCTTTAAGGGATAAGCGTAACCTGCTGCGAGGAGTGATAAAGTGGGTTAGTAAAAATAGCAGCATCAGAGACTGTGCAATACCTGTCGCATAGGCTGCCCCTTTAATCCCCCAACCAAAGTGGAAAATGAAAAAGTAGTCTAGGACAAGGTTAAGCAAGGCACTGCCTGCCATGGCATACATAGCTAGCTTAGGGTTGCCATCGTTACGAATAAAGCATGAGAGAACCCAACCAAGCGCATATATAATGAAAAATTGCAGCATAATGCCCAGAAAGTCACTTGTCAGCTCTGCAATATTTCCTTGGGCCCCCATTAAGGCAAGGATATCGTCAAGCCAATAAAGGCCTGCGAATGACAAGCTACCCGCAAGAAGCAAAGTGAGTAGTAAAGATTGGACGAACAGTGTTTGTCCTTCTTGAAAGCGGCCTTTACCAAATTGGATCGCCATCATGGCTGAGCCACCAATACCTAACATCATGGCTATTGCAGTAAAGAATGAGAAAAAAGGGATAGTTAGTGCAACTGCGCCTAAGCCGTCAGGGCCTGTACCTCGACCAATCATGATGGTATCACCCATAATAAAGAGCGATTTGATCACAAGTCCTGTAATTGCAGGTAATAGGTAATGTTTAAAGCACCGTTTTATCGGCGTGTAGTGCAGATCGATATTACTTGTTGCCATGTTTAACTCCACCGTAGCGCTAGTAAAGCGGCGGCATAATTATTCGTTAGGTGGGTATTATCTGGTAACAACAAGCATGAAGAAATGGATTAAATGGTGGATCTATAGGACTATTTGAACACCCTAGCACGAAAATCAAGCGGTGATTCATTGGCGACTTTTCTAAAAAATCGGCAGAAGTAAGCAACATCATCATAGCCTAGGTCATGTGCTATTTGTTTTACGGTGTTAGTGGTGAAAGCGAGTTCTCGCCTTGCTTCTAAAATAATACGTTCATGGAGTAGCTTTGAGATAGTTTTACCAGAATGCTGGCGTGCAATTTCATTCGCTCGCTTATTTGAAATAGCGAGTTGCTGGGCGTAGAAGTCCGTTTTCTTTTCTGTGCGATAGTGGTTATCGATTAAAATATATAAGCGGTACATGCGCTGCTGTATCAATGATTTACTCTGCAAATCATCCGGTGTGAAGCGAAGAGAGTACTGCAGCATACCATTGAGCATTGCACCGATTAGGTCCCAGTTTATGGTTGACTCTAGACGACCCAACTCCTGAGTCATGATTTTTAGCATGTTTTTGAAATCGTCTGATGCGTATTGGTCGAGCTTAATATATGGAGCCGATGTTTTGTTATAAAAAGTTTGATCGATAGACAGCTGTCCGCGATAACTTTGCTCGATGAAATCTGGTTGGAAAATGATGATGCAAACACGACCATTCGTTTTGGTATGGCTGTGAACTTGACCAAGTGAGACAAAATAGATATCGCCTTCATTCAATGGGTATTGCACGAAGTCGATGCTATGGCTTCCAGTCCCTTCTAGCGCCCACACAATTTCATAATACTCATGACGGTGGGGGAGGCTATAAGAAGAAGTATCGTTACTCTCAATGAAGTCGACACCAAGAGGGCTTCCTTTGGGTAATTGTTTTAAGGGAATATGGTCTGACATTGAGAGCCTATGATCTGTGTTTTTAACGTCATTATACGTGTTAGGTTTAAGTGATTGTATTTTTTATGAACTTAAACGAAAAAGGCCACCCGAAGGTAGCCTTTAATAATTCTTAGTGAGTAAGCAGCTTAGCGCTTACTCTTTATCGAATACCAATTTATTCTTTTCCGAATACCAGTTTATTCTTTTCCGAATACCAGTTTATTCTTTACCGAATACGTTGTTTTCTTGCTCTTGTACGCGGATGAACGTAGTACGCTTAGTCAGCTCTTTCAGCTGAGCTGCACCAACGTAAGTACAAGTAGAGCGCACACCACCCATGATATCTTGGATAGTGTTCTCAACCGGGCCACGGTAAGGTAGAAGAACGGTTTTACCTTCTGCAGCGCGGTATTTAGCAACGCCACCAGAGTGCTTGTCCATCGCGCTTTGCGAAGACATGCCGTAGAACTTCATGAATGTTTTGCCATCTTGCTCGATAACTTCACCGTTACTTTCTTCGTGACCAGCTAGCATACCGCCAAGCATTACGAAGTCAGCACCGCCACCGAATGCTTTAGCCACGTCACCGGCACATGAACAACCGCCGTCACCGATGATACGACCGCCCAGGCCGTGTGCAG
>NZ_JAKJSJ010000094.1:0-16916 GCF_050336715.1 Photobacterium makurazakiensis | reverse complement strand
GTAAAGAGATGTACAGGATGTTTGCAAGATTAGCTCAACCATTTCCACTTGGAGCTACATTATGTGATGAGGGTTGTAATTTCTCCATTCATAGCTCAGAAAATAAAGATATAAAGTTAGTTTTATTCGATAAAAATAATAATAAAAAAATTATTGACCTTGATAACCAGCATTTAGATATTCATTACACTTTTGTAGAAGGAATAATAGAAGGTCAGGTCTACGGGTATCAAATAAAAGAAAAAGGTGAATACCGCCTGATTTTAGACCCTTATGCACAAGCATTAAATAAAACGCCTTTTTATATAGAGCCATTCACCGCGAAAAAAAGTTGGGACTTTGCTAAATCCGTCGTTGTTGAGCATAATTTCGACTGGGAAAATACTCGACTACCGCAAATACCGTATGAAGAAACGGTATTGTTTGAAACGCATGTAAAAGGCTTTACCCAAAGCCATCCAACACTGAACGACCAATACCGTGGTACTTATCTCGGCTTATGCCAGCCTGATATGATTGCTTATTTCAAAGTACAAGGTATCACTAGCTTACAGCTACTCCCTGTCACCTCCTGCATGTCTGAACCGCACCTGCTCAAAATGGATAAAGTGAACTATTGGGGGTACAACAGTTTATGCTTTATGGCACCCGAGCCACGCTATGCTCACAATAACGCGGTAACTGAAATGAAAACCATGGTGAAAGAGCTTCACCGCCACGGCATTGAAGTTATTATGGACATCGTCTTCAACCACACGGCAGAAAGTGGCGATGGGGGCCCTCGATTTCATTTTAAGTGTCTAGATAAAAGCTATTACTTACAAGATTGTGATAAAAATTATCGTAACTACACGGGCTGCGGCAATACCTTAGATCTGACATACCAACCAAGCCTTAATATTGTGCTTGATACCCTTCGACACTGGGTGACACATTACAAAATAGATGGCTTCCGCTTTGATCTCGCCTCAACACTCGGACGAAATGGCGATAGGTTTAATACCCAAAGTGCTTTCTTTAAGGCCATCGCCCAAGACCCTGTCTTACAGCAAATAAAGTTAATCGCTGAGCCTTGGGATATTGGGCCTGATGGGTATCAGCTCGGTTATTTTCCACGCGGCTGGAATGAATGTAACGACAAATACCGCGATACCATGAAAAGCTATTGGTTATGTAGAGAAAATAACGTTAAGGAATTTGCAACTAGGCTAATGGGTTCGCGTGACTTATTCAGTGCTGGTAAGTGGCCAGATAAACTATCGGTTAATTTTATTTCCTATCATGACGGCTTTACACTGCAAGACTTGGTCTCTTATAACCACAAACATAACCATGCTAACGGAGAAAATAACCGCGACGGCCATGGCGATAATCGTTCGAATAACCATGGCGTAGAAGGCGAAACAACCAACTATGCGGTATTAAACCGTAGAGAGCGTCAAAAACGCAACTTGTTAACCACGTTGCTCTTTAGCTTCGGGATCCCTCATATTCTTGCTGTCGATGCCCTATCGCATACACAAGGTGGTAATAACAATGCCTATTGCCAAGATAATGAAATTAGCTGGGCAGATTGGACACCAAGTAAAGACAAGGCAGAATTCAGTGCTTGGCTAGCAACGATGTTGGCGCGTCGCAAAGCTATTATGTCGCCGTTTATACGTGCCTTCAGTGGCCATAACCGAGGTCATCATCGTATTCAATGGACCCGCTCTAACGGGCAGGTTATGAATGCGGAAGATTGGCAACAGCTGGAAGCATTTGCGCTTTACCTTGGTCTGTTTAAAGATGGGAAGGAGCTTATGTTTCTTGTAAATAGCTCAAACATCCCAACCCGCTACCGTTTACCAAGCGGCAATAAGTGGCAAGTTGTCTGCGATACATCAGAATCAACACTGGGTAGTCGTGAAGTCCAAACGACTTACATGCAAGGCTCACAGTCATTGACCATTTTATACCGTGAGTAATCCGACTAGACGCACTAAGCCCAGCGTGTGCTGGGCTTAGTTAACGTGATAAGTTAATTTCTGCTTGTCGACAAACTGCCTTTGAGATTCCAAGTTTCATCAGGTAGGTATTTACACTCTGCTTCCCCGATTCAAAACAATCCAAACCCAAGCATGCTTGCAGTGCATATTCTAGCAACCTAAAACTTCGGTATTCACCGATACCAAGCTCATTTGTTATCAGGTAACTATCTTTAACCTCCGCTTTTGATGCTCCCATGAATAATTGCAAAAATGCCGACATCACCCCTGTCCTATCAGAACCTAATCGACAGTGGACTAAGTAAGGCCCTTTATGATTAGCAATCAGTGTTATCAAGCGACGTATGCCATCTTGGAATCCCAATTCCTCATCATTAAAGTTTTCATTACGATCAGACATAAAGTATACGGTTTCATAGGCGACAGGTAAGCTATGAATACGTTGCTCATCCCAGCAGGTTTTATAATAACTAGAGGGTAACTTTGGCATAAACCTCTCCAGTGTTTGTCTTGAATCAGAAAGGTTAATGACAGTATGAATACGATGCTTCTCTATTAACGCCATTACGGCAGCTTGCCGCTTAATTTCGATAGCTTGAAGTTGTAGGTGTGATGCGCAGGATTGAACAACTGGATGATAAGAACGAAATATACAACCTCGCTTCAAGGTGCCCCCAAGCACCGGTCTAAAATTAGCTAACTGCTCTTTTGAAGAAAATGACTCAGATGTATTTTTTATTTTAAATGATTGCTTGGAGACTTTTGATATTTTTTCGCATTGCAGCTTTGAAGGGTGTATTGGAAACAATAAGTAATTATATCCCTGATTAAATTGATTGTTAAAATAGTGTCCTTGCGGTGTGCTGTTATCAAAAGGCAATGGCGAGCATAGAGTTTCATCCCAAATGACATATTCAACATAACCAGAATTACCTATTTTATTAAACTCAGAAAATGGTTTACTGAGCATTAATCTCTCATTAACTAACTCAAGTTTAAATGAGTCTTGAACTTGCCAATTAGTAAACGTACCAACGAGGTAAAGGCTATTCATTGATTTAGGTAAGCTAAAATTAACATTTCCATTATTCACACTATAATGCATATCTTCTCCCAAGTTTTTAATGCTTCTAATACTGATTAAACACCCTGCTATTTCTTCTCGATTCTAACGAAAAAAGGCTCTACCCATTATGATGAATAGAGCCAAAATTCAGAGCTTATTAGCAATGAACCTCAGTGAATAATTAGTGAACATTAGGCAATAAGACTGCAAATGACTCATAAGGTTTTAACGTTAAAGATCCCCTGAACTGCTGGTGTAAGTCGTAGTTACAGATCAGGCATTCAACCTGCTCTGCCTGAAGGTGTTCAGGGATTGCCAAAGTTACATCTTCGTTGGTGAAGTTATTGAGTACAAATAGGCGATGGTCTTGATTTGAACGAACATAACCAAACACTTTTTCGTGCTCTTCAAACACAGCCTCAAACGCGCCATACACAATAACAGGCAACGATTTACGAAGCTGAATGAGCTTCTGGTAATGATAAAATACTGAGTTTTGATCCTCTAATGCCGCACTCACATTTACTTCAGGGTAATTGGGATTTACTTTAATCCAAGGCTCAGCGGCCGAAAAACCACCATGCTCTGATTTATCCCATTGCATGGGTGTTCGTCCATTATCACGGCTGTTTTCGTGAACAGCCGCTAACATGGTTTCAGGTGCAACACCGTTTTCTGTACGTTCTTTATAGAAATTCAGGGTCTCTATATCGCGGTAGTCTTCAATAGTATCGAATGCGACATTAGTCATGCCGATTTCTTCACCTTGGTACACATATGGCGTACCTTTCATCATATGAAGTGTCGTTGCCAGCATCTTCGCGGATTCAACGCGATACTGGCCATCACAGCCATACTTTGAAACAGCACGTGGTAAATCATGATTATTCCAGAACAGCGAGTTCCAGCCTTTATCTTCAAGCTCAACTTGCCATTTGGTTAACACTTTTTTGAAAGTAGGTAGATCGAGCTTTATAGGTCGCCATTTATCTTTGTTTTCCCACATCAAGCTAATGTGTTCAAACTGAAATATCATAGAGAACTCTTCACGAGCAGGATCGCTGTACAGTTTAGCGATTTCTGGTGTTGCGTCCCATGTCTCTCCAACAGTCAGTAGATCTTTATCGCCAAATGTTGCACGGTTCATCTGTTGGATCAGCGGGTGTAAGCGTGGGCCATTACCTATTATCTTCTTATCAATTTCTTTTCCGATAAGATCGATAACATCGAGACGAAAACCACCAATTCCCTTCTCAATCCACCAGTTCATCATGTTATGGACTTCTTCTTGAACCTTCGGATTTTCCCAGTTCAAATCAGGCTGACGCTTAGAGAATATATGTAGAAAATATTCGCCTGTTTGCTCATCAAATTCCCAACCACTGCCACCGAAAACCGACCCCATCTCATCCGGTACACCGCCACCGTCACTAGGTTTGCGCCAAACGTAGTAATCACGGTATGGGTTATCTTTCGACTTTCGCGCTTCCTTAAACCATGGGTGTTCATCAGACGTATGGTTAACAACCAAGTCCATAATAATGCGGATATCACGCTGCTTCGCTTTTGCTAACAGTTCATCCATATCAGCCATCGTACCAAATTCTGGTGCAATATCTTGGTAGTCAGAAATGTCATATCCATTATCATCCATTGGTGACTTATATACCGGCGATAACCAAAGTACATTGACGCCTAATGTCTTGAGGTAATCAAGCTTACTAATGATCCCACGTAAATCCCCCATCCCATCATTATTGGAATCGCAGTAGCTACGAGGATAAATTTGGTAAACAACGGCATCATGCCACCATTTAGGGGTAACGTTCATGGCAAACCTCAAAATAATAACGGTATCGTATTGAGCGTTATATTATGGTTTTTATCGCTGTCAGAAAAATACACTCGCCTCAAAGTGATATAGCTTTTACCTATATCACCATCATTATTGACGATATAGATCACAAGTTTACCTAGTTTCACTTTGTGATGGATTTCAAAAAATGTGAGACTGCTAGCAAAGGTTTTTTATAGGTCTCTCTTCGATGGATAAGCACTACCGTCAATTCTTAGCGATTGCTGAATTAGGTAATATTAGTCTTGCAGCTGAACAGCTTAGCTTAAGCCAACCTACACTTACCAATAACATGAAAAAGCTAGAAAAAAGTCTTGGTGTTGATCTCTTTATTAGGCGTTCAAAAGGGGTCGAACTCACTGAGTATGGCAAGCTATTCCAAGAACAAACTTTAGACCTTAGCCGCCGCCATGATGCCATGCTACACCAGCTTGCTGATCTAAAAGCCCGAAAAACCGAAAAGATTAAAATGGGTACAGGTGATGCGTGGTGGGAAGTGTTTGTCAAAGAAGCCTTACAAACATACAGTCAACAATACTCTGCAATCTCTATTCAACTTGAATTTGGCAATCACCTGAAGCTAATGGATATGTTGATTCATGGCCATATTGACCTGTTTATTGGCCATGAAATTCACGGACTATCGCATCGCTGCAATGTCACTTTCTCACCGTTACTACAAGATGAAGAAGCGCAATTTGTACATCGTTCACACCCCTTATTATTGAGTGAAGCATCTTACGAAAAGACGACAATTTATCCATTACTCCAAGTCACCCCAGATCAGGAAGCCTATCAGCACCTCATTGAAAATCCTCATCCCAAGCAACAAGAAAAAGAACGCAAACAGTTGGGGGACAGAATTGTTTATGAAATAAACTCTCTCACCGCGAGCATCGACCTACTTGCGAGTACAAAAGCAGTCATGCCCTACCCAAAAAGCATGACCAATTACTTCTCTCAGTTCGATATTGTACCCCTACCTAACAGTTCCCCGCCCCAGACTGGCACGGTTGGCATTTATCATTTAAACGAACAGCTAGCTTCTCATGTAGCTGATATTAAATCTGTTTTATCCCACAGTAGTGAAAGCTTTATTCCGTAAACAGATAATCTTAATTCGCTCCTTTTTTGTTATTTTTCGAATAAATACTGCCTGCACATGAGAAGATTGTGAACTAATTCACGCAATGGGAACGATCCCATTTACGCCAGATTCATTCGCTGTAATCATTCGCCTCAAGAAATGGGAACTTTCCCACTAATTACAAAAGTTCACAAAAGATAGATTACAATTTTCCATGTAGGAGTTTTACCAATGAACATGAGCAAGAAAAGCTTGGCAGCCTTAGCGATCAGTACTGCGCTGTTAACCCCTAGCGCTTTTGCCGACGATGGCTTTGTTTTCCATGGCTACGCTCGTGCTGGTATCGGTATCAGCGGTGATAATGGTCAAAATGTCGAATTCAATAAACAGCAACTAGGTCGCTTAGGGAACGAAGCTGATACCTTTGCTGAATTTGGTTTAGGTAAAGAAATTTATAACGAAGATGGTGCGCGTTTCTTCTTTGATTCTATGCTTGCAGTGGGTAGCGACGGCTCTAACATTTTCGAATCGCTAAAGGATGATGAAGAAAACGGCTTCATTGATTTCCGTCAGCTAAATGTTCAAGCCACTGGCGTGCTGAACTTTGCACCAGAAGCAACCCTTTGGGCCGGTAAGCGATACTACCAGCGCCATGATATTCACATTACTGATTTCTACTACTGGAATACTTCAGGCTCTGGAGCTGGTATTGAAAACCTCAACCTTGGTGATGGCCAGTTCTCTTTTGCGGTGATCCGCAACGATGATAATGATGTCGAAGACACTGGTAACCGCGGTGAAGCACTAAATGTTAATGTTATAGACATGCGCTATGCTGGGATCAACCTTTGGAGCAATGCTGATCTCGAACTCGGTATCAACTACGCTATCACCAACCCTTCAAGCGATGCATCAGCAGAAGCAAAAGAATCGAAAGACGGTGTGATGGCCACGGCTCAGCTAACCCAAAATCTTAATAACGGCTTCAACAAAACCGTGGTCCAGTTCGGTACAGAAGGCTATGCAAAAGAGTTAGCAACATTTGGTGCTGGTACAGCGTACCACGCGACAACCGAGCATGGCGGCAGTGCATATCGTTTGATCAACTGGGGTGTGGTTAGTCTTACTGATAAAGTCGATCTTGGGCACCAACTACTTTGGTCTTCAACCATCGATGACATCGAATCGGATCAGAAAGATGATCTCACTTATCTATCCGCTGTAATTCGACCAGTATACAACTGGGATAAGCACCACAAAACCATCGTAGAAGCTGGTTACTTCAGTAATCAAGATATCAGCGGTCAGGATCTATCCGGCCAAAAAATTACTATCGCACAAGCTTGGAACGCAGGAGAAGGCTTCTTTGCTCGTCCTGAAATCCGCCTCTACGGTACCTACTTCTCAAACATCGATAGTATTGATGAGAACAACGTCGTCTCTACGGTCGATTCTGAATTCAACGTCGGCGTTCAAGTAGAAGCTTGGTGGTAATCACCTCCGATACGTAAAGCCTCCCCCCACCTGAGTAATCGAAATTGAGTGTCTAGCCCTAAAGTAGGTTGCGATAAAAAAGGCCAGCAGTCGCTGGCCTTTTCTTATCTATAGCATTGATATAGCAATAATTAAAATAAGCTAGAAACCCTAAAATAGAATTGATCTTTGCCTAGCTCATCATCAAAGCCATAGGCATATCCCATAGTGACAGGAAATCGTAGCCCATACCCTAGTTTGGCTTCCAAAGTCAGCTCAACACCCGCCCCCGCTAACTGTTCAAGGGATTCACCGCTATCCCACGCAGCACCTGAATCAACAAATGCCGTTCCAGAAATATCGCCCAAACCAATAGGGTAAAGTGACCAATTTCGCTCTACTCGTGCCAACCAAGTGGTCAGTGAAAGGCGCTGGGTGAAATATCGTTCACCACGTTGGGCGTTATCATCATAACCACGTATTCCTTGGCTATCACGACCAAATAAGCGCCTTTCCTCAGCCAAATCAGTACCACCAATACCAAAGCGTTGAGCGTCTTCATCAGCATAACCACCAGCTAGCCTTGCGGTAAGCGTTGTTCTGCCCGGAAGATCCCAAGTTCCATTCCACTGTGCCTGATACTTTTGGCCTTCATAATCGCTACTGATCACCTCATTGGTTTCTGCTACCACATCAAGATAATGCCCCCAGCCTACGCCTGGTACATTCAGGTAACTTTCTCGGTTATCAAACGTTACCGCCAAACCGACTAAAGATTCATTAAGATCCCGATATGGATATACCGAAGCAAAGCTCGGCTGGGAAACTAATGACTCCCTATCAATATATGCGCCGGTATGAAGGCTCAGTTGATCTTCAAAAGCATTTAACACACGGTTACGTTGTAACAGAAAATAATCATCACGGGTAATGCGATAACCATTTTGCTCCCCCAGAGATAACTTGGTGTAGCTATGGCTACTATTCAGTATTGCTAGCCAACGATTATCGTATTGATATATTGCAGTGAAATCACCAACATCATTTTCTACATCCCAAAGTGCTGACAACGTATAGTTATGACGGCCAAGAGCGTCTGCGCCAAAGGTGAATGCGCCTAATTGTGTCCTGACATCATCGACATAGATCAGTGGTAGCCAATTATGCGGTCTCACGGTATTCCAAGCTTGATAAGGTTCCGGCTGAGTCTTATCAGCAGCTTGCTGCACTACATCGGGATAATCATATTGACCGTTATGCTGGCTGACTGGAAAAGTGGCAAGTACTATCGGCTTGTCCATCATCTTCACGTCATAGCCCTGCGAGCCATAGCTTTGGTACACCAAACCTAACTCTGGCTGCCAAATCGGTTTCAATGCACCACCAATTTCTCGCGTCCAACGTTCAATCTCTCCGCGGTCTACATTCAGTGCATACACATCAAAGACACCATCATAATCTGCGCTAAAAAGGATCCGGCCATCCGGCAAATAACTCGGCGATGATTCATGGGCTCGGGTGTTGGTAATGGGCAGCCACTGCTTTGTTGTGATATCCAGTTGTTCTAGGTTCCAGCCCTGCTGCTTACGCTGCATAGCGACAACAACTTGTTGCCCATCGTTTGAGATATCAAAACTCCCTAAAATCTCACCTTTTCCAGCTTGCCATAGTAAGGTTCTTGCCTTTGGATTCGTTGCGTCAATTTGCCAGAGCTCACTCACGCCTGATACTTTTCTCATAGCAAGTAGGTACTTACCATCCGGAAACCAGATTATTTTCTTAAACCTTTCTCTCTCGGTTATCGCTTGCCACCTTCCCTCTTGGTAGAGGTAAATATCATTAAATACCCGACCGTCAGCTCGACTTATTTGGCGAGTAGCGGCAATTCCACTGTTAGGGTGGCTATCCAAGGAAGTGATATTTTTACTCGCAGAAAGTGTTTGCCAACTTAACGATTGTGGCTGCCAACGCACAACCTCAGGTCTACCTTCACCTGTATTTCGATTAATCAGTAAACCATCTTGGCTAGTCGTCATCACTTGCAGATAAGGTAGTGGCTCTGACTCATCAAGTAACTCGCCACCAGCATAGTCAATATTTGCTTGCTGTAATTCATCAGCTAGCGATGACTCTAGCTCGAGAGTGAAGTCTTGCCATAGCGCATTAAAGTCTTTGCCAAACGTCTGTCTCGCGGTGCGATTGAGTAAAAAATACGGGATCAAACGGCGGCTGTAATTATCGAGGAACTCGCTGATCTTCTCTTCGCCGTAGGTCTTAGCCAAATACTGCACAAAGTAAGCGCCATATAGATATTGGTAACCTAATGGCCATTCCCTATCTGCCACCACAACTTGGTTTAAAGGTTTTAAATCACCGCTAGCGACTTCCATCCGCATTTTCATCGCATAGTTAGTACTTTGCAGCCGTCCATAACCTCGATCTGTTTTGGTGTCAGTCGGATTTCCTTCAAGGTAAACCGCTAACCCCTCGATCAGCATTGAGGGAGTCAATGCATGTGGGAACAAAAATCCCTGACGACCAAATACTTTTTGCAGCGCCGATGGCGCACCGGTTGCCAACTCCATATGAGCGATATGCACATATTCATGGCGGATCAGCATATGCAGCCACTCATCACTAAATGCTAGATCGCTGCCCTCTTCTGGTGGGCTCATATAAAGGCGAATTTGAGCAAACGGCAACGGGGTTGCCCAACCATTTGAGAAGTCGAAATCATCGACTAAGACAATTTCGGTTTTATTGCTAGGAAGGGTACTAAAGAATGGGCGTAAATCACGATGCACCTGCTCAGCAATATCTAATGCTCGCTCGGCAACGTCTTGATGTCCCTTCTCGTAGTGAATGGTGAAATGTGGAGTACTCTGACTTAACCATGGCTTGCCCGCCTCTTCCCAGCCCACTGGCGCGGAAAAAACCGGAGTAACAATACCACAGGCACTCATAGCAAAGGCTGCTAGTGCCCCTCGCCATCTATTCCTTTTATTTCGATTTCGCATCGACGCATCCATTTGTCGCTTTCTATACCTAAGTTATTTATAACCAAGCTACTTATACCCAAGTTAATTAGGTATCTCTATTTTCATTTAAGCTTCTACTCCTAAACGAAAAAAAGCAATCATCCAAGGACAATTGCTTTCATCAATGATCAATTTTGAGGCTTGATTAACTCTGTGATGAGGTGTTAATTATTTTACAACGTTAGAATGGACTTTCTTTATCAAGCTCAGCACAGATACTTGAAACAGCCAATGCCAGTGCCGATTTGATTACCTGCTCTTGTCGTGCCAGTTGCATCTTGTAAAACATAAGATCGGCCTCATCAGATGGCGGAGCGATCTCAAGTTGTACAACACCCATTTGGCTCATTACATGCAACTTTTTAATAGGGTCAAGAACCGCTGGATCGGTAAACCCATACTCACTACCATCATTATTTAGGAAATCACGTAATGTTAGAAATGCTTCAATATCTTGATATACCGAATGAGGAACGACGCCTAGCCCTAACAGTAGCTTCAACCTAACGGACAACTCACCCAATGGGCCAGCATTACCCAATAACGGTTCAACAACAGACTTTACGGCAAAATCATCTTTGCGAAAAATCCGCTGAATTAAACTTTCAACCGCCTGATCAAACACTTCCACTGAAGTGATGACAAACCCTCGAACGGTTGGGGCATCATTGAGACGCTCTAAAATGTCAGACTCTTGGTCGCGATGTGCCATAAATTAAGTATCTCTGTAACAAAAGGATAGCGTTTAGCCTCCTTAAGCTGATGTTATATCTAGCGATTGTATCATCTGGGGCTCAGGTATCAAAACTACCTTAAAATCCATTAAGAAGCCGTATCCGCTGTATTTTTCATCTTTTCATCAAAAACTTTTTCTGTTTTCAATAAAATACCTGCAATGACAAATGAAACTACAGCAGCAGAAACAATGGATAACACCACCCCTATTAATGAAGATTTGGGTGTTAGTAGCAGAATAGAAAAAATCGAGCCTGGAGAGGCTGGAGATACCATTCCTGCATCAAAGAAAGCCAACACAAACGTACCTGTCATTCCACCAGCAATTGCCGCAAGAATCAGCCTTGGTTTCATCAATATGTAAGGGAAGTAAATTTCATGTATACCACCAAAAAAGTGGATAATGGAAGCTCCCCCAGCAGTCTGTCGAGTCATCCCCTGTCCAAAGACCATATAAGCAAGCAAAATTCCCAACCCAGGCCCAGGATTAGCCTCTATCAGAAAGAACATTGATTCACCGGCTTCTCTCACCTGCTGGATCCCTAGCGGTGAAAATATGCCGTGATTAATCGCGTTGTTGAGGAACAGTACTTTAGCAGGTTCGACAAAAATTGATGTTAAGGGCAGTAAGCCTATATCAATCATGCCGTTTACACCCGCAGTCAACGAAACAGACAGTATTTTGACGGCAGGTCCTATCATGAAGAAAGCAATGATCGAACAGATCATACCAATAATACCGGACGAGAAGTTGTTCACCAGCATCTCGAAACCCGATTTTACCTTACCTTCTACAGCTTCATCGAAACGCCTGATTATCCAGCCTCCCATCGGGCCAAGGATCATTGCCCCCATGAACATCGGAATATCAGTACCAACAATCGCACCCATCGTGGTGACAGCACCAACGACGGCACCTCGTTCGCCACCTGTTAGTTTACCGCCGGAATAACCAATCAATAATGGTAATAGGCAAATGATCATCGGCTCAACTAGCTGAGCCAAACTCTCATTGGGGAACCAGCCTGTAGGAATAAATATCGCAGTTAAAAAGCCCCAAGCGATAAATGCGCCAATATTAGGGAGCACCATATTGGTAAGAAAACGGCCAAAACTGTGTATCTTAATTTTCGTTGCCGGTGAAAGCATAAATCATCCCATCATTCGTCTTTTTTAAAAGCCAATCTACGGTGTACATATACCTCTATCAAATCAAGGCAATTCGCACAAATGTCTATCTCACAGTATCGTTTTTAGCCGCAATATTTACCACTATATGATGTTAACAATAAGCCCCATAAGTATGCGCTATTTCGTATGGCGTCATCTTTGAAGGCACGTTGTTATTCAAAAATTGTTTCGCTCGGGCTGATGAATAAAGTGAAATATCAGGGTCTAACAGTTGCATAGTCTCAAAATCTAGCCCCAATTCATCACATGACACTCGCAAAACACTACTCTCTTTAAGTGTTTCAAGACTCCAGCGTACCTTGTACATAAAACCGGTATGGTCGAGATAACGAAGGCTCTCTACAGTACCAACCCATCCTGATATTTCTTGGCCGAAATCAGGGTCAATCATCCCGCGATTGACGATGACCATATCTCCAACACTGAATTTATTCTTCACCTGTCTCATTATCTTACTGCGTTCCCTACTTGACGTTTGCTTATTGAATACCACAAAAGAAAGGAGCCACAGCCCCTCTCTTTTAGTATTACTTATAGCGACTGATATATAGCTTCGATGCGCTTAGCCTCTTCGCTCTCAGCATCAAGACCAGTGTACTTCGCCAATGTAGAACGCAGGCCAAGCTCTTTCAGTGAAGCCTGAAGCTCAATGGCTTGTGGATCCGAATCGTTAGTGTATTTAAATGCTGCCGCGATACCTTTAAGCAGAGTGCCATTTTCAATACCGTATTCCATCGTACCAAGCAAAGGCTTCGTTAGACGATCATTCGCCCCTAATTTACGAATAGGCTGACGACCTACACGATCAATTTCATCACGCAGATATGGATTAGCAAAACGGCCAAGGATCTTCTCAATATAAGCATTGTGCGTGTCACGATCGAAACCGTAACGGCGGATCAGTACTTCACCGCTTTCCTGCATTGCTGCTTTTACTTGCTCACGCACTTCTTCATCTTCAATCGCATCACGGATTGTCTCATGACCTTTTAGCGCGCCAAGATACGCCGTAACAATGTGGCCAGTATTCAGAGTAAACAACTTACGCTCCACAAAAGCCATAAGGTTATCTGTCGTTTCCATGCCTTCGATAGCAGGAATATCACCTTTGAACTGCTGCTTATCAACAATCCACTCGCTGAAACTTTCAACGGTCACTTCAAGTGGATCATCATTGGCAGCTTCTGATGGTGGTACGATACGGTCAACAGCTGAATCAACAAAGCCAACGAGCTCATCAGCCTGAGAGTGGTAGATACTGTTCAGGTGCTTGTAAACCTCTTCTTTAAGATGAGTCGTGCCACGCACCATGTTTTCACAAGCAATGATATTTAATGGGTTATTGTTATCTGCTTCAAAGCGATTAGTAAGGCCCGTTGCGATAGTTTTTGCAATAATATCCAACACGTTTGGACCTACCGCAGTCGTCACCATGTCGGTATGGATGATCTGTTCGATAACGTCTTGGCTAGCAGAATTAACCGCAGTGACATGCGTTACGGTATCAATTTTACACTCACTACCAACAACTTTTACTTTGTATGACTGATCATGGCTTAGCTGATCAACCAATGGCTTATCTACATCGGCAAATGTCACGGCAATGTTCGCATCTGCTAGTAATTTACCAATAAAACCACGACCGATATTTCCTGCACCAAAATGTACTGCTTTCATAATAATTTCTACCTTAAATTTGGAGTCGAGGCCGGAGGGGGAACACCGGCCTCGGTATGTCTTAATGATTGGATAAATTAAGCGGCTTTTTCACCGGCTAGAATCTCTAGCACTTCAGTGACATCAGTCGTCGTGGTTAAGCGCTCAATCGCATCCGGATCATCAAGTGCATTCGTGATAGTAGTAATTACCTGAATGTGTTCATCGTTCTTGGCTGCAATACCGATAACTAACTTCGCAACGTCATCTTCATCATCGGAAAATTGCACACCCTCTTGGTACTGGCAAATAATGATGCCGGTTTTCATGACTTTATCTTTTGCTTCAACCGTGCCATGAGGAACTGCAATCGACTCACCTAAGTATGTTGAAACCATTTTTTCACGCTCAAACATCGCATCTACATACTCGGCTTCTGCATAGCCTAACTTCACTAGCTGCTCGCCTGCATAACGAATAGCCTCTTCTTTGTTGCTTGCTTTCAGGCCTAAGTGGATATTCTCGGCTTGAATTTGAAAAACCTGCGGTGCTTGTGGCTCAAAACTATCTTCATTCGCTGCAACTGGAGAAACCTTCACCATCGCTTCATCATTGGCTGCCTCAGGGCTGCCTGCCGCCACAATGCTGGTAACGAGATCGTTATACACTTGGCTATCAAGGAAGTTTGTTAGCGAAAGGTGCTTGGCATTGGCTGCATGCTTACGTGCACGCTCGGTTAAATCTTTATGAGTAATCACGATATCTACCTCTTGCGGCAAGCTGTTAATGGCACAGTTAGTGACGTTGATATTAAGACCAGCTTCTTGAACTTTTTTACGTAGTAGGCTTGCTCCCATTGCGCTAGAGCCCATACCGGCATCGCAAGCAACAATGATGCTGCGAACATTTGCTAGATTAAAACCTGACTCGGCGAAAATCGGTGAATTAGCACTTTTTGATGACGCTTTCATACCTTTCATTTTGCTGGTTGCACCAGCTAGGTCGTCACCTTCTTCATCTGTTACTTTCTGCGTTTTCATCAGCAGCGCTGCCACACAGAATGATACTGCTGTTGAGCTGATAACAGAGAGAATCACACCAATAAATGACGCTTTAGGGGTCATCAGCAAGATGGCAAAGATAGAGCCCGGAGATGCTGGTGATACGATACCGGCATTAAAAATCGTTAAGGTGAACACACCCGTCATACCGCCAGCAATAACAGCAAGGATTAGACGTGGGTTCATCAGAATATACGGGAAGTAAATTTCGTGAATACCACCGAAGAAGTGAATGATTGATGCACCACCTGCCGTTTGTTTTGCCGTACCACGACCAAACACCATGTAAGCAAGCAGAATACCTAAACCCGGACCAGGGTTAGCTTCAATCAAGAAGAAAATAGATTGGCCAACTTCGTTTGCCTGCTGAATTCCCAGAGGAGAGAAGATACCGTGGTTAATCGCATTGTTGAGGAAAAGAATTTTCGCAGGCTCAACAAAAATAGATGTAAGAGGAAGTAGCCCTGCGTTAACCAGTACGTTTACCCCACCAGCCAATCCTGATGACAAGACCTTCACGAATGGGCCAATCATGTAGAAAGCTAAAATGGCACACAGCATACCTACGATGCCAGCAGAGAAATTGTTCACCAACATCTCAAAGCCACTTTTCACTTTACCATCGACCCAGCGGTCAAACTTCTTGATTGCCCAGCCGCCTAAAGGACCCACCATCATGGCACCCATGAACATCGGGATGTCAGTACCGACAATCACACCGATAGTGGTAATTGCACCGACTACGGCACCACGCTCACCACCCACTAATTTACCGCCAGTGTAACCAATCAGTAGTGGTAATAAGTAAGTGATCATTGGACCAACCAACTTTGCTAGTCCTTCATTAGGGAACCAACCCGTTGGAATGAAAAGTGCAGTAATGAAGCCCCACGCGATAAACGCGCCAATGTTAGGCATCACCATATTAGATAGAAAGCGACCAAAATTTTGTATCTTGATCTTTGCATCTGGTGATATCATGTCGATTCCCCGTCTGATGTTTAGTTATAAGTTCTGTTATAGGTAACGGTTCGCCAAAACCGTCGATTGCTTAGTACCCAATTAATCTAACACAGAATTTTCAAACCGAACTGATGACGGGTTTTTCGTGATACTGGTCACCTTTTCATATTATGAAACAAAAATATATCGTGACACACATCACAACAAGCAGTTGAAAGTAAGTTACATTCAGCAGCGTTTAAATAAGTCAACAATAAGCACAGAGACCGTGGTCACATAAATAGTTATTTACAGAAAAAATATTTAGTGACGAACGTCACACTATTATTCTTTTGCTCAATAAAGGTCAGTTAGATAAGTGATGCAGATCACCACTGCTATTTTATTCGCATCGCGAATAAATTTATTTTTAATCACGTCTCTCGTTTTGTAATTTTATTTCAACTGAACAAGCCTATTAATCTGCCCGCAGCCCCCGTCATTACTACCTCTTAAGTAGCAGCTTTTTTGCTGATGAACTTTACTGTAAAATAGTTTGTTGCAAGTTAAGTAAGCATATCTATTTTCGTTTAAGCTTTTCCCCCTAAACGGAAAAAGCAATCATCCGAGGACGGTTGCTTTATCAATGATCAAATTTTAGGCTTGATTCAGTGGCCTTTTGGCGTTGAATTCAGTGCAGATGATTACCCACCAAACACAATCATTATGTGTCATGTTTTTTTACAACTCACTTTCTTACAATTATAAAAATAACATAAAATCATAAACTTACACTTTGGCTCTTTTTTTGCTCTATCTAAAGT